>PUOB01000357.1 GCA_003551985.1 Desulfobacteraceae bacterium
CTCCCGGTAAAGCGCCTCCCCGCCGATCTGATAGGCCATCTCCCCCCAAAGGGTATAGGGCACCAGGGTAGTGCCTTTGGGCTTGTGAACCGGTATCTCGTTGCCCGCAATGCCCACCACGCTGATATCCCCCTGCCGGGGGATCCATTTTTCCTCGACCAGGTCACTGATGTGCGGGGCTATCTCATCGCCTTTATACCCAATATGGGTGCAGGCAATAAGGGTATGGGTCTTGCCGCCGCCAAAGGCGGTTTCGAGGCGGTGTATGGCCGGCGCCGTGTTGTCCCCCGCAAGACGGGCGAACACCTCGTTTAGCACCATCTTGAACCCATCCGTGGCGTAAGTGCCCTGGGAAAAAAACTGCCTGGCATCCGTATAGACCGGGTGGATCCCCTGCCGGTTTTCCTGGTAGAACCGGATCACCTCGGCAAGGGAGGCGGTAAAGATTTCAGGGTTGAATGTGCCGGTCAGAATATCTTCCCTGGGTTGGCAGGTGTCGGTGATTTTTTGCATGGAGGCCCTCCCGAGTGTATGCTTCGCACAACGGACATGAAAAACGCTTGAATAATCGTGTTTCGTATAAATGAGAAATACAATATGGTCCGAAATTATATATTTATGAAATATTTACCGTTTTCGTCAAGATGAATCTGGAAAAAGCGTTGATTCTGGCAGTAACTGTCCGCTTGTGCCATATAGGGGCAATTTCCGGGCCGATTTTTTTCGGAATGGCAGGGCATAGGGAATCACAGCAAAAATTTTTCGCAGCAGGGTACGTAAATCCTCAAGGGAATCGTTGACAATCGAGGTCGTGGAGGGGGTTTTTGGACAGCAAGCGGCCTTTATGCATGATGGTCGAGCCGGCTCTCAATTCGAGATGCCGGCATTTTTATGCGTACCATCATTTTTTAATGGTTGTCCTTTTGGTAGCACAAACCATTTTCCGCTTATAAGCTGTTGATTTTATTATATGGGTGGCGGAGGGAGTAGGATTCGAACCCACGGAGCTTTCGCTCAACGGTTTTCAAGACCGCCGCCTTAAACCACTCGGCCATCCCTCCTGTTATTAACACTCCTTAACAGAGGCGCAAACGACGGGTCAACCCCTTTTTATGCATTTTACAAGGCCCGCCCTTTTTCTGTCACAGCCCGTCGTCGATATGCAGGGATATGCAGGCCGCGATATGCAGGCCGCCATGTCGTTTGTTTATTGACATGAACAAATAATGCCTTATTATAAGCTCATCGGCCAGAAGCAAATATAACTTCAACCCATTCGGATTTCAATACAAGGCAAAGAATAATGAAGCAGAAATACACGATTCTAAAGGACGAAAAAACGGGCGGTCTGACGATACGGGAGCATGCGGAATTGAGCAAGGACATGTTTTCGCTGATCTGTGAGGAGACATACGAGGCGGGAACCGTTAAAAGCGCCATGGATGAAAGCAAGCCGGTGCTCATCGATACGCTGCGTACGCCCAACTTGTACCCGATTTCCGAATACATTGGTCAAATCGCCGATGCCGTGATCCAGCTTTACGACCCGACGGCCGGGAAGGTCGAAACAGGACCGGTTGAGCTGGTTTTTGATGATGTCGAGCTGTTCAAAAAGGAGGAGCCGCCCACGGACGCGACGAACGAGGCGTCCGTGGAAATTGAGGACCTCCTTGAAGACAACGATGAGGTCGATATTGAGCCGGGCCCTGAAAAACCCGCTTCGGATTCTTCATTGGATATACCCATTGACACATCTGATGATGCTTCTCACGAATCACCGGATGACACAAACAGCCTGGCCTGACAACAGGCTGTTTAAACACGCTTTTCCGCCATTGGGCGGTTTATTATAAAATAAGGAGACTTGTTATATGGCTATGTTTGAAACAAGAGAAGAGGTCCTTGAGAAGGTGTTGAGGCTGGAAAAGCCGCAGTGCCCGCACTGCGACCAGGAAATGAAAATATGGGAATCCCCCCCGTTTGCGGTGGGAGATGGACTCGGATGGGATTCGCCCTATCTTTTTGTTTGTTTTAACGACGATTGCCCCTGCTATGTTGAGGGATGGAAAAACCTGATGGACAACTATGCACAAAAAGCTTCTTACCGGTGCATTCAGAGCCCAAACAGCACGAATTTTATGCTGATGCCCGTTTTCAGCCCGGTCGGCGGCAGCGGACAGATCATGGACGAACAGGTGATGGCGGAAGAGCAAGCCCTGAAAGAAGCCATGAAAAAAGGGTTTTCCCTTCTTGCACAGTGCTACACCACAAAAGATGCCGTTACGGTGATACGAATACTGATGGATGCAACCGAACCGGCCCGTGTCCGGATAAAAGCGGCCGAGATGGCCGGCGAGATGGCGGATGTTGAAGCCGTTGAATTATTGAACAATCATCGCTTCGGAAATGAAAAGCTGCAGGAAACCGTTAACGAGGCCATTAAAAGCATCCACGGACGGTTTTTCACCCGGGAATGCCCGTTTTGCGCAGAAATTATCAAGAACCGTGCAAAAATATGCAAGCACTGCGGAAGCGAGTTGTAAAACCGTTTCCCCATAACCCTTTTCGGGGCCGAAAACGAGCCGTTTCACGATCGTTCGTTCGGCCCCGATATCTGCCCCCTCCCACCTGCAACCTACAACTTATAACTTACAACTTATAACTTACAACCTACCCCAAACTTTCAATTAAGCCCTTTTCCAACGGTGTGTCAAATTTCATATGGATGGAAACATCATCAAAAATCTGTGTTTGCACGGCGGTAATCTGACCGTGTCTCTCCACAGCATGACTTTTCCCGCTGGTCGTTTTCGCAATGAAGGACACGGCAATCCGGCGGCCCAGCATCATGCGGATCGACTCTGGTTTTGATGTCTTGATTAAGAAGGAAATCCCCCCCTCCGATATATCCGAAAGGTCGCCCTTGTAGGCTTTATCCCCTAACTTGCCGCTTGTATCGAAAAAATGGAACAGCATTTTGACAGACAGTTGAACTCTGTCATACTCCCGCCTTTCCATGCCCTTTTCGCCGATGGCTTTTTTTATTTTATCATGCTTGCCGCAGTAATCAAAAAGCTTGGATTCCAGGGCAGGGGCATCGGTTTTCCACTTTTTGACGACATCCTTGTCCAGGCTGCTAACCTTGACATAGCCCTGTGCGATCATGGACACCGTCGAGACGGTGGCGGAAAAAAACTGCTCGTTGCCGAAAAAGTCCCCGCCTTTGAGCGTTGCAAGGAGCGCGTCTTTATTCTCCCGTGAAAACACGGCTTTTACCTCGCCCTCGTTTATGAAAAAAAGGCGCGTTGAAAACTGCCCTTGCGGGATGATCACATCGCCCGGGCTGAAAGCGGTATTTTCCATGCTGTAATATAGCGCATTGCCCTCGTTGATGGAAAGCCTGTCATACAGGTGGGCCCAGATTTCCCGATGCTCAGGATCCACGCCCCGGTTTTTGGCCTCTTCTATGACATCGCTGGCCCGCACGATCTC
>PUOB01000141.1 GCA_003551985.1 Desulfobacteraceae bacterium
CACCCTTTACGGAGCAGCCACCGATGACAAAAACGAATAACCGCCGATACTGGCTGATGAAGTCCGAACCCTCCTCGTTTTCATGGGAAGACCTCAAAAATGAAAAAAACCGGACCACATGCTGGGACGGGGTGCGCAACTACCAGGCCAGAAACCTGATGCGCGACGAGATCAAGGCGGGCGACGGCGTTTTGTTTTACCACAGCAACATCCCCAGCCCCGCGATTGTCGGCATAGCCGAAGTCGTCCGCGAAGGCTACCCGGATGACACGGCCATGGACCCGGACGCCGATCATTATGATCCGCGGGCAAGCCGGGACAACCCCGTATGGTACATGGTGGACATTCGCTCCAAAGCGGAGCTGCCAACGCCCATAACGCGAAACGATATGCGCCGTCACCCGGTTTTGTCTCAAATGGATGTCATGAAAAAGGGCAACCGGCTCTCGGTGCAGCCGGTCACAAAACCGCAATGGCAGGCGGTATTGGAACATGCCAATATAAAAGATCCCCTTATCTGATACTTTTTTGGCCTTGACCCCGGGTTGCCATAAGCGATACGAAGATTAAAAATGAACAATTCCAGAATCGCCCGGCATTTTTTTGCCGCGGCTGAAACCGAAAAGAAAGGGCAGGCATGATATCCAGGATCGACCACGTCTCCATTGCCGTAAAAGACTGCGAGCGGGCGTTACGGTTTTTCAGCAAGCTGCTGGGGGCTGTTCCCGGCGTGGGCATGGAAGACCCGAACATGAAATACGTATGGCAGATTTTTTCTTTGGGCGATCTTTCCCGCCTGGAGCTGATGCACCCCACGGGCTCGGGCAGTTTTCTCGATGGTTTTTTAAGCAGGCGGGAAGGGGGCGTCCATCACATCACCCTGGAGACCCCGGACATCGAAAAATTCAGGGCGTTTCTGGAAGAAGAAGAAATCCCCTATTTCGGCCGCGCCGACCTCGGCGAGACCTGGAAGGAGCTTTTTATTCATCCCCGGGACGCTTTTGGCGTATTGATCCAGGTGGCTGAATTCCATCCCGACGACTGGCTTGGCGATTCGGAAAAAATGCCCCCGGGACAGGGCTTTTCCGTTGCCAAAAGCGGCGATGGATGCACCGTCACCGTTGCCCACCCCGGCGGCGGGAAAGTTTCTATTCCGCTTAACGCTTCCGAGGCGCGCAGGCTCGCAGATGAAATCTCTTCTTGCCTTGATTGAAAAATGCGCTTTTGGCCATTCCAAACACCTTCAGGTCCACGTCCCGCGAATCACGAAAGTGGACGCGATCTTGTCGTGCAGTCCCTGTTTTTGTCGGGTAAACGCCACCATCAGGTATCCGATGCCAAAGATCAATGAAGACAAATACTCGGCAAAATGCCGGCCGGTCGCCCGGGCAAAGGAGATCCGGCTGCCGTTTTGATCGACTACCTTCAGCCCCAGCGCCTTCTTGCCGACAGTCGCCTGCCATTGGGAGGAGTGCAGTAACGCGGCATAAAGCCACCACGTGGCAATGGAAAACAGCATGTCCAGGACTTCCACCAGGATCAATTCAGATCTGTCAGCGGGCATAACCATGAAATGCAAAACCGCTGAGACCATCATCAGCGGGATAACCAGCACCAGGCCATCAATGAAAAACGCCACCACCCGTATCCAGAACCCCCCGAACCGGAAGGCGCCCGCCTGCGGCTTTGCCTGATCGCCCAATGCACCGTTTTCCAAAGAAGGCGCACGCTCATAATCCGCATCAATAACACTGCGGCCGGAATCGGCATCTATCCGGTCTTTGGCAGCAGAAGCGGGGATCTCGTCCCGGGACGGGCCGGGTTCACCGAAACTACTCGCCAAAACAGCCAGAATGAGTCCCGGATGCCCCGAAGGGCCTGTATTTTCATTTTTCATGCGCTTTTATCCCTAAGGCATTTTCGGCGCCGGCCGTATTTTCCGACAAGCCGCCGAATCCCTTTACAAATTCACGATTATCTGTACAATTAGAGTAATTCCAACCACCTTGATCGGAAAAAGTATTATATTCCCATGGAAAAAGCAAAGATATTGCAGCGCTTCTTCGGGCCAAATATATGGAAATACGCCAACCGGCGTGCTTTGTACCAAATAAAACGTAAATGGAGGCTATCCCAATGGCACAGTCCAAATGCCCGGCCTGCGGCTGCGAGCAGTTTTACGTGAAAGACCCGGATGATGAATATGACACCTTTGAATTCGAGTGCAGGGACGGCCAGGTCTGCTTTGCGGGGGATCTGGTCAGCGACGATTGCCCGGAGGTCAGCGACGATACGGAAGTGTTTTGCAATGCCTGCGCGTGGCATGATCAGTTTTTTAAAATCAGGGTGTGAATGGGCATGGCAGGGCAGGGGGCCAACCCGTCAACAACCACGCCAACGCCCTAAACCAGGGGGGATTTCATGAAGCCAATCGACATGGCGCCATACCGGCCGTACAAGAAAATGGGGAGTTCCTGCGAATTGCGGGAAATCCGGGAGAAAAAGGTCGTCTGGCCCTTTATTGACCACGTTGATCCCGAAAACCCGGATTTCAGGCTTCGGATTATCGCCCGCAAGGATGTCCATGCAGTAGCGGAACTCTGGCGATTAGCCTACGCCGACGTTTATGGCTCCATCCACGAGTGGATTCTTCATCCGGAAGAATATGAAGGGAAAGTTGCCTTTGCCGATCAATGGGAGGCGCATGCCGCTTCCATGCCCCATGCCGTCATGGTCGGAGAGGAAATTTCCTCCGGCAAAATCGTCATGTCAAGCATATACACGAAATGGGATGTGAACCTCCAGATCGAGGCGAGTTTTTTCGCCATTCACCCGGATTACAGAAAAGGCCGGATCTCTTCGGCCATCTGGTCGAATTTGGCTTCGTTTTACAAGTGGCTCGAAGACTCTGGCGCGGAATACGTGACCGTTTTCTGCGAAACCTGGCAAAATATCACCCAATACATCTGGTTTAAACGCTTTGGCTGGAAAATCGCAGGCATCTTCCCCGGCAACTTTACCCGGTGGGCCGGTGGAAACAGTGAATACCGAGGCTGCACGGTTCATTTTTACCGGTTTTTAAACGATGGCGGCCGGTATGCCACCCACCCCGAAGAATGGGACCTGCTGCCGGAAATAAAGGAACTGTGGGATTGTTTGGAAAAGGTCAATGCGCAATCGAGTGAGGAAGGATTTTAAGGCAGCGTTGCCGCGGGAAACGGCGGTGCAATGGGGAAACGGGGTAACGGGGTAACGGGGGGTATAACGGGGTTAATGGGGTCGGGCCAAGATAACACACTATAAATACACAATATAGATTCATAATCACCCCTCAAATGGGGCCTATATTGAACTTTTTGGGGCTAAAAAAGACATTATTGCCATGGCATGAGCAACGCAGTCGTTCATACCAGGGCGGATATGGGCATTCGAGAAGCACAAAGCCTTTATATCGATCATTTTGAGTTCAAAAAGTGCGA
>PUOB01000042.1 GCA_003551985.1 Desulfobacteraceae bacterium
CAAAAAAGGCGACCGGGTCGCCATCTTCCTGCCCAACATCCCCCACTATCCGGCCATTTTTTTCGGAATCGTCAAAGCCGGCGCCGTATGCGTAACCTGCAACCCCTTGTATACGTCCGCAGAGCTCAACTACCAGCTCAAGGACGCCGGCGCCAAGGCCGTTTTCTGCATGGATCACCAGGAATTTTACCCCACCGCCCAGGAAGCCGTCAAAAACACAAACGTGGAAACCGTAGTCTACTGCAACGTCAAATCCTACCTGCCAAAAGTCAAGGCTTTTTTAGGCTCCCTTCTCGGCAAGATACCCAAGGCGGACAGCCACGACCCGAACCACATCAGCTTTGACGATGCGGTCGCTTCTGCGGAACCCAGCCCGCCCAACGTTAATATCGACCCCAAGGAAGATCTGGCGCTGATCATCTATACCGGCGGGACCACTGGACGCCCCAAGGGCGCGGCCCTCTGCCACACCAATTTTACGTCAAACGTCACGGCCATGGATGAATGGGGCCGACTGGTTCATGAACCCGGCGGGAAACCCGAGCCATTGAGAAGGGGCGGCTTTCACACCTACATGGGCGTACTCCCCTGGTACCACAGCTTTGGCCTGACCGTATGCCTGCTGTCCGCATGCGCCAGCGGCTCCAGAATGGTTTGCATTCCCAACCCGCGCGACGGAAACCCGCCGTTTACGGTTGTCCTGGAGGCCATACAAAAATACAAGGGCACCATCATGCCGGCTGTTCCCACAATTTTCGTGGCCTTTACCAACCATGCGCGAATCGACGAATTCGACACGACATCCATGATGGGCTGTTTTTCCGGCGGCGCGCCGCTGCCCCCGGAAGTCTGCAAGCAATTTGAAGCCAAAACCGGTGCCGTTATCTTTGAAGGTTACGGGCTGAGCGAAACCTCACCGGTTGCATCCGCCAACCCCACAAGCAAAGAAGGCCGCAAGATCGGCAGCGTCGGATTTCCGGTACCCGGAACCGATATCAAGATGGTCGACCTCGAAACCGGCCAGACAGCGCTTCCCCAGGGCGAAGACGGCGAAATCGCCATATCCGGACCCCAGGTCATGAAGGGATACTGGAACCGGGACGAGGAAAACCAGGCGGTATTCCGCGAGATCGAAGGCAGGCGGTACTTCCTGACCGGCGATATCGGCCATGTGGATGAAGACGGCTATATCATCATCACCGACCGTAAAAAGGACATGGTCCTGGTTGGCGGCTTCAACGTATACCCGCGTGAAGTGGAAGACGTCCTTTTCACCCATCCCAAAGTCGAACTGGCAGCCGTGGTCGGCATTCCGGACGGCAAAGGCGGAGAAACCGTCAAGGCCTACATCCAGCTGAAACCCGGACAGACGGCGACCGAGGAAGAGATCCAGCAGTTCTGCAAGGAAAACATGGCGGGCTACAAGCGCCCCCGGCAGATTGAGTTCAGGGATTCCATACCCGTATCCCCCGTCGGCAAGATCCTGCGGCGGGTCCTGAAAGACGAGGAAATGCAGAAAAAATAAATAAACGACTCGCAAAAAAAGGCGCGGTGGTTTTCCGCCACGCCTTTTTTTGTGCGAGCTTGGCGCTTCCCCGCAGCCGCTTTTTTCGAAGGAAAATCACCAATGACAGACAAAACGTTTTTGGAAGATAATACCAACGCCATACATCAAATAAAAACGATCCCGGCACTCGAGAGCTTCAGCGAAGAAGACCTGGAGCGCCTGCTGTCCGCGAGCCGCATTGAAACCTATAAAGACGGTGATCTTATCATCAGCGAGGAAAGCGCCCCGGACAACCGGGTATATTACCTGGTTTCAGGCAAGGTAAAAGTCATTAAAAACGGCAGGGAGCTCATGATTCTGCGCAGAACCGGCGATGTTTTCGGCGAGATCGGCGTTGTAAGCGGGGTTGCCCGGTCAGCGTCGATTTTTGCCGTCGGAAAAGCCACCTGCCTTGAGGTCACCATGTCTCATATCGACTACCTTGACGAAACCAGTCGCCTGACTTTCAAATACATGATTTACCGCTCCTTTGCCGAAATCATGGCCAACCGCCTGAAAAAAACCACGGATGAACTCATGGCGGCCCATCAGGAAATTGAGCGCCTCAAGAAAAAATAACGCCCGGTTTTCAAAGCGCCGCAAGCAGCCGCTCATGAATGTTGTCAAACCCGCCGTTGGACATCACCAGGATGATATCGCCCGCATCCGCGCGCGATACCACAAAATCGACAATAGCGACCGTTTCTGAAAAATAGTGGGCGTCGATCCGCCTGTCCTTTAAATCCGACACCAGCTTTCGGGATGAGAAGCGCCGGTCCTCCGGTATTTTATCCAACAGGGGCGGTTTTCTTACGCAGACGACGTCGGCCCCCTCAAAGCATGCCGGGTAAACATCCTGGAATACGCTGCGCATACTGGTGTTGGTTCTCGGCTCGAACACGGCAAATAACCGTGACCCCGGATAAAAGGCCCTTACCGCGGCCACGGTTTTTTTGACGGCGGTTGGATGATGGGCAAAATCATCCAATACCATCACCCCGTTTTTGACGCCGCGCATTTCCTGGCGGCGTTTGACCCCCGCAAACGTTTCAAGCCCGCCGGCAATCACGTCGGCGGGGATCCCCATGCCGGCTGCCACGGCCACTGCGGAAAGGGCGTTCATGCGGTTGTGATCACCGATGAGCGTCATTTTAAAACAGCCAAAGGTCCGGCCGTCGCGGAGCACCTCAAAACAGCTGTAGGGAAAATCGATCCAGTGCCTGCCGATGCGCCAGAATGAACCCGGCTCCTCCCCGTACATCTCGATTTTGCAAGCTTTGCCGGCAAGCAGGCCTTTGACGTTGGGGTCGTTGTCAAAAGCAATCAAGCGGCCCGATTCGCCGATATGAAAGAGAAATTCGTCAAAGGCGGATTTTACATGATCCAGGTCGGTGAAGATATCGGCATGGTCGAATTCCACACTGGTAAGAACGGCGACATCCGGCCTGTAATGCAAAAACTTGGCCTTTTTGTCAAAAAAGGCCGTATCGTATTCGTCCCCTTCCAGGACAACGCACCCGCCGCTGCCGACGCGGTGGTTCGAATGGAAGTTGCCCAGGATCCCGCCGATGAGAAAGGAGGGGTCGTGCCCGGCATGGGTCAGCAGCCACGCCACAATGGCGGACGTGGTGGTTTTGCCGTGGGTGCCCGTGACCACCACCGACTGCTTGTCTGCCACCAGGAAGCGATTGATGGCCTGGGGCATGGAGCAGTAGGGGATTTGCTTTTCAACCCACCCGCCCACCTCGGGATTGTCGGGCCGCACCGCATTGCCCACGATTACCAGGTCGGGCCGATATGCCAGGTTATCGGTTGAAAAGCCTTCCGTAACCGTGATGCCCCGGCCTGCAAGGAATGTGCTCATGGGCGGATACACATTGGCATCCGACCCTGTCACGGCGATTCCCTTTTCCTGCAACAC
>PUOB01000032.1 GCA_003551985.1 Desulfobacteraceae bacterium
GAGGAAACCCATTGAATGTCGAAGCGTTGCGGGTCGATGCCGGATTCTTCCAAAACGATGCGGATCACATGCGATCTTGCTTCCGCCTTGTCATTACCATCCAGGTAATGGCATTCGCCGGGATGTCACCCCATGACAAGAACGCCGTCCGCGCCTTTGATCAGGGCCTCCATGACGATATCCGGGGGGACCATGCCGGTGCACATCACCCGGATTGCCCGCATGTTGGAGGGGTACTGGAATCGCATGATCCCGGCGAGGTCTCCGCCGGCATACGCGCACCAATTGCACAGAAATCCGATTATTCTGGGTTCGAATGCTGCAGCCATGCGTTCTTCTCCTTTCAGTTCGGCAGGTCCAAGGCGGCGTACACCTGGGCCTGGAGCTGTTCTATAGTGAAACCATGCACCAAAATCCCCCCCTTGGGGCAGGTAGCCTGGCAGATGCCGCATCCCTTGCACAGGGCATTGTCGGTTTCGACTTTTTTAAGCAGGTGGCCGTTTTCGGCGTAGGTCGTGATCGAAATGGCGTCGTACGGGCACACGTCAAGGCAAATGGCGCACCCGTCGCACATCTTTGTGACGTGCGACTTGATGGCGTCCAAATGCATCACGTTCTTCGACAAAATCACGGAAGCCCGGGAAGCGGCCGCCTGGGCCTGGGATATGGATTCGTCGATGGGTTTTGGAAATGTGCCGATGCCCGCGACAAAAAGGCCGTCGGCCGCCATATCCACGGGCCGAAGCTTGGGATGGGCCTCGTTGAGAAAACCGTCCTGGTTGGTGGCGCAGCGGTAGATGGAGACCAGATCTTCCACGTCATTGGGCACGATGGCGGCCGCAAGCACCAAGAAATCCGTGTCAATCAGCACAGCGCGGTTGATGACCGGATCGGTGACCCTTACGGTCAGGCCGCTTCCTTCCCGGGAAACCAGGGGTTTGTTTTCAAGGTCATAGCGGATAAACAAAACGCCGGCTTCCCTGGCCCTGGTGTAGAGGTCCTCGTTTAAACCATAGGTGCGCATGTCCCGGTACAGGACAAACACGTCCATGTCCGGGTTTTTCTCTTTGAGCTCGAGCGCTTTTTTCGCGGTGTGGTTGCAGCATATCCGGCTGCAGTACGGCCGCTTTTCATCACGGGAGCCGACGCACTGGATGAACGTTGCGCATTGGGCCGATGCGACCCGGCTCGGCGCCTCCTCCAGGAGTTTGTCAAACTGCAGGTGGGTCAATACCCGGTCGTCCGTCCCGTACAGGTATTCCTCGGGCACGGACTCCGATGCGCCCGTGGCCAGAACCGCAGCCCCGTAAGACACGGTACGTTTGTCGCCGTTGGTTTCGATCTCGCTTTCAAAGCTGCCGACCGACCCTTTGGCACTGATGATCCGGGCGTTGGTGAGGACATCGATTTTCTCGTGCCCGTTCACCCGCTCGATGATCGCTTCGAGCATGGGGCGGATGGGCTCGTTTGCCCCGGTCGTTTGCAGGCTCCAGGCATTGCCGCCGAGCATGCCGGTCTTCTCGGTCAAAACGGTGTCATACCCCTGGTCCGCCAGTTCAAGTGCGGCCGTCATGCCGGCCACGCCCCCGCCGATGACCAGGGCCTTGTCCACGACATTCACCTGCAATCGCTCCAGCGGATAGTTGATGCCCGCTTTGGCCACCGCCATTCTCACCTGGTCCTTTGCTTTCTGCGTGGCCTTTTCCGGTTCCTTCTGGTGAACCCAGGAGTTGTGGTTCCGGATATTGGCCATTTCCACGAGGTACCCGTTTAACCCCATTTCCTTTAACGTATCCTGGAAAATGGGCTCATGGGTGCGCGGCGAACACGCGGCGATAACGATCCGGTTCAACCCCTGCTCTTCAATGACTTTCGACATGTTGCCCTGGGCGTCCGTGGAGCAGGAAAACAGGCTGTTTTCCGCATAAACCACGTTGGGCAGGGTTTTTGCGTATTCCACGATGGCCTGGACATCCACGTACTGGGCGATGTTGACCCCGCAGGAGCAGACAAACACGCCGATTTTGGGAATGGCCCCGGAAAGGTCGAGCTCGGCGGGATAGGTCTTTTCCCTCGTCAGGGTCCCCCTGGCGGAAACCAGGTCTCTTGCGACGCATGCAGCCGCGGACGACGCCCGGGCCACGGCGCTTGGGATATTCATGGGCCCCTGGAAGGAGCCACCGATAAAAATGCCTTTCCTGGAGCTTGCCACGGGATTGAAACTGCCGGTTTTGGCAAACTTGTACGGGGTCAGTTCGATCCCGGTGGTCTCGGCCAGCAGTTCGCCGCCGCGGGGCGATTCCAGGCCGGTGGACAAAACAGCCATGTCAAAATTCTCCACCACCTTGCGACCGTCTTCCGTTGAGTAGGTCATTTTGACACCGGAATCGTTCGGGCCTGGCTCGATGGTGTGGGGGCGCGCGCGGACAAAATTGATCCCCTTGTTTTTCGCGTAATTGTAATACAGCTCGAATTCCTTGCCGTGGCAGCGCATGTCCATGAAAAAGATGCTCTGCCGGCCGCCGCCGGGGATGTGGGTTTCCGTGATCAGGGCCTGTTTCATCGCATACATGCAGCAGACGCTGGAACAGTAGCCGTTGTCGCACTTGTTGGTGTTTCGCGATCCCACGCACTGAATCCAGGCGATGTTTTGGGGCGTTTTCCCGTCCGAGGGTTTTTCCAGGTGCCCGTGGAGCGGGCCGCCCGGCGAAAGCATGCGCTCGTATTCAAGGCCGGTGATCACGTCGGGGATTTTCTTGTACCCGTAAAAATCAAACCCCGACGGGTCAAAGGAGGCGTGCCCGGGGGCAAGGATCATGGCACCCACGTTGAGTGTCCGCATTTCCTCTTTGTCGTTGAAATTGATAGCACCGGTGGGGCAGAACTTTTCACAGGCCAGGCATTTTCCCTTTCCTTTCTGGATAAAAATACAAGTGTCCGGATCGATGGCGTATTTTAACGGAACCGTCTGGCCGTACTGAATGTATGCGGCCTTCCGCTTGGAAAGACCCTGGTTGTATTCATCCTTGACCAGTTTCGGGCATTTTTCCGCGCAGATGCCGCAGGCGATGCATTTGTCCATGTCAATGTAGCGGGGACGCTTTTTCACCGTTACCGTGAAATCCCCTTCCTTACCGGTCACATCGACCACCTCGGACAACGTCATAAGTTCAATATTCAAGTGCCGACCGCACTCAACCAATTTTGGCGAGATAATTCACATGGCGCAGTCGTTGGTGGGGAAAGTCTTGTCCAGTTGGGCCATCCGGCCTCCGATGCCGGGCTGCCTTTCAACCAGGTAGACATAATATCCCGATTCAGCCAAGTCCACCGACGCCTGGATACTGGCTATCCCGCCGCCGACAACCATGACGGATCCCACAGTTTTGTCTGACATGGGCACCTCTTTTTTTATAATGGGGGATTGGTGGGTTGCTTCCACTTCCAA
>PUOB01000106.1 GCA_003551985.1 Desulfobacteraceae bacterium
CTGGATCCCGCCCGGTACGACTATATACTGACATTGTGCGCTTCCTGTGGTTCGCATTTGCAGGATTACAAAGCGCTGCTGCGGGACATCCCCGGGCAAAAGGTCAAGGCGGCCCGTTTTTCCGACAAGGTCATTGACTTCAGCTCCTTTGTGAACGATATTCTGGGAGGGGTGCCGGGACTCGCGGAAGACCGGCCGGCGTCGGGCAGCAAACCCAGGGCCGCCTATCATGCGCCCTGCCATCTCTGCCGGGGTATGGGTGTGCACAACGCCCCCAGGGAACTCTTGACGGCAATGGGCCTGGAATATATAGACCATACAGAGGAAGAAACCTGTTGCGGCCTGGGCGGTACGTATTCCCTGAAATTTCCGGAAATATCCGCAGAGATACTGCACAAAAAGCTTGACCGGGCAGCGGCCCTGGGGGCTGAACTTCTGCTCACGGACTGTCCGGGATGCATCCTGCAACTGCGGGGAGGGGCCCAAAACAGGCCGGGTCACCTTCAGGTCCTTCACACGGCCGAAGCCCTGGCCCGTCAATGCAAACCGCGGGGCTGACCTTCATGACGCCCCCGCCCAATGATATACGCCCCAAGAAAATGCGAAATGAAAAGAGCGCTCATCCATGGATATGTTTATTAAGGCGGTTCGGCCCAAAAATGTAAGCGACCAGGTCTTTGAGCAGCTGCGGGATCTTATCTTCCGGGGAAAGCTGCAGGCAGGGGAAAAACTCCCCCCTGAACGGGAACTTGCAGAGTCCTTCGGGGTCAGCAGGCCGTCGGTCAAGACGGCCATTAACAAACTGGTCAACCAGGGACTGGTGGCGCAGAAACAAGGCAAGGGAACATTCGTGCGCTCAATGGATTCCCGTTACATGGAAAACCCGCTGCGCCAGGTATTGGAAGGGGATGCGGTGAGCCTCTACGACCTGCTGGAAGTCCGCATGGGACTGGAAACCCAGACCGTGGGCCTTGCGGCAAAACGGGCCTCTGCCGAGGACATCAGGGCCCTTGAAACCTGCCTGCAGGATATGCATGCCAAAGTGGACCAGGGGGATGCGGGTTCAGAGGAAGACGTGGCCTTTCACATGAACATTGCCTATGCCACCGGAAACCTCGCCCAGATCTATTTAATGAAAAATTTTTACGAGCTGCTTTTTTACGGTATAAGCAAAAGCCGTTTTTTTCTCTATGAGGCGGGCAACCTGCCCGCCATTGAGCATCAACATGGAGAAATCCTGCAGGCCATCCGTGACAGGGATGCGGTTGCGGCGCAAAACACCATGGCGCGGCATATTCGCTACGTGATGGATTTCTGCGAAAAACAAAATCTTTGATCCTGAACCGACCGGGAAGGAGACCGACATGATAAGCCCCGCCGTGATTGCGGAATTTGAAAATATATTGGGCTCTCAAAACGTTATGCGCGATGAGACCGACCGGCATGCCTACTCCTATGATTCCGCGCTGGTAGAACAGGTGGTCCCGGAACTGGTGCTGCGGCCGACGGACAGGGAACGGCTTGGCAAAGTAATCCGACTGTGCAATGAGAACCGCCTCCCCCTGACCGTACGCGGATCAGGCACCAACCTGAGCGGCGGAACCATTCCCAGCAGGGAAAACGGGGTGGTGCTGCTGACCAACGCCCTCAACCGGATACTGGAAATCAACACCGAAGACCTGTATGCCCGGGTGGAACCGGGGGTGATCACCGCTCAATTCGCCGCAAAGGTAGCTGCCAGAGGCCTTTTTTACCCGCCGGATCCCGGCAGTCAGGCCGTATCGACCCTGGGCGGCAACGTAGCGGAGAATGCCGGGGGTTTGCGGGGTCTGAAATACGGGGTCACGGAAAACTACGTTATGGGCATGGAATTTTTCGATGCACAGGGCGAATGGATCAAAACCGGATCTAAAACGGTGAAATGCGTGACGGGTTTCAACCTCAAGTCCCTGATGATCGGGTCGGAAGGCATCCTGGGCGTATTCAAGGAGATCACCCTGAAATTGATACCGCCCCCCCAGGCCCAGCAGGCCATGCTGGCCGTATTCGACGCCGTGGACAAGGCCTCGGAAACCGTATCCGAAATTATTGCCGAAAAAATCGTCCCCTGCACCCTGGAATTTCTGGACAACTTCACCATTTGCAGCGTGGAGGACTTCCGGAAGGCGGGTTTGCCCACCGAGGCCCAGGCCCTGCTCCTCATCGAAGTGGACGGCCATCCGGCACAGGTGGCGGAAGAAGCGGAAAAAATACAAGCCATATGCCGCAAAAAGGGCGCCACCCGCATTCAGAAAGCCCGCGACACCGAGGAACGGGACAAGATCTGGCAGGCCCGGCGCGACGCCCTGCCGGCGCTATCCAGGCAAAAACCCACCACCGTCCTGGAGGATGCAACCGTCCCCAGGAGCAAAATTCCCCAAATGGTGCGCGGCATAAATGATCTGTCAAAAAAATATAACATTGAAATCGGTACGTTCGGGCACGCCGGCGATGGCAACCTCCATCCCACGTTTCTTACCGACCGCAGGGACAAGGCGGAATTTGCCCGGGTCGAGGCGGCCATCGACGAACTCTTTGAAATCGCGCTGGGCCTGGGCGGCACACTCTCCGGGGAACACGGGATCGGACTGGCCAAGTCCAAATACCTGGAGATGGAAATCGGCAAAGGAACGATTGCCTTGTCCCGAAAAATAAAACAAAGCCTGGACCCTGAAAACATTCTCAACCCGGGCAAGGTAATAGGGGGATAACAATGGCCGAACTCCGGGAACTCTCCCGCTTGCTGCGCGAACTCGATGACCAGATGATCACCTGCATGCGCTGCGGTATGTGCCAGGCGGTCTGCCCCCTTTACGCGGAAACCGGCCGGGAGGCCGATGTCGCCCGGGGCAAAATTGTTCTCCTGGAGCACCTGTCGCGGGACTTGCTAAAAGATCCGGAAGGTGTCAAGCAGCGCCTCGAAAACTGCCTCCTCTGCGGATCCTGCGCCGCCGCCTGCCCCAGCGGGGTCAAGGTGCTGGACCTGTTTCTCAAGGCGCGGGCCGTGATCAATGGCTACCTGGGGCTTTCTCCGGCCAAAAAGGCGGTATTCCGGCTGGTGCTGACGCGGCCGGCGCTGTTCAACCGTTTGATTTCAATGGCATCAAGGCTCCAGGGAATCTTCACCCGCCCTGCCGACGACCTTTTGGGCGCATCCTGCGCCCGGTTTGAATCCGGCCCCCTTAAAGACAGGCGATTCATGCCCCTGGCCCGGACGCCCTGGCACAAACAAACACCGGAACTCAATGAGCCGGCCGGGCCGGGCGACACGAAAGTGGCCTTTTTTCCAGGGTGCCTGGTGGACAAGGTGTTTCCGGATGTCGCCCAAAGCGTGCATAAGGCCCTGGGGCACCATGGGATAAAAATCTACCTGCCCGCCCGGCAATCCTGCTGCGGCATTCC
>PUOB01000067.1 GCA_003551985.1 Desulfobacteraceae bacterium
CGGCATTTGACGGGTCAAAAACGCACAAAGCGAATCAATGGTACAGATCCGCAGCCGGGCCGGGTTGTGCCGGATGCCCCAGCCATGGGCGTCGTCATGCTGAACCGCTTTTCGGGCCAGCGCCCATGTTATTTTTTCATGCGAACCTTCAGGGGGAACATCCGATTGGGCGCGCGCCATGGATTCAAGCACCCTTTCCCTCATCTCTGCGGCCGCCTTGCGTGTAAAAGTAATCGCCGTTATTTCCTCGGGCGATCCCACGCGCGGCAGCAGGGCGAGATAGCGCTGGATCAGCAAACCGGTTTTTCCGGAACCGGCCGGCGCCTGTACGATAAAGGAGCGTTCCGGGTCCAGGGCGTCGTGCCTTGCCTGTGCATCCGGTATAGTCATGGTTTCTTGATGCATGCGCTTCTCCGTTATCCGGGCGGATTGACCAACCCCGTTTCCATCAGCTCGCTGATCCGGCAGACCATGCCCAGGGGACAATAGCGGCAGGTTTTATTCACCGATACCGGGGAAACCGGCGCGTGTCCGCAGGCCACTTCATCGGCGATTGCCGCCAGGGCGGTTTTCCAGTATTCGACAACATCCGCCACGGAGCCGAACCTTTCGTTCAGACGGCCGTCATCCGCCACGGCCTTTACCCCGTCCACGATTGATGCCGTATCCGCAATCCCGATGTATCGCATATCCCCTTTTTTCACCCGGGCGAAAAAGACGCCGGCCGGGATCTCCGCCAGAGCCAGGCAATACAGCGGCAGCTGGGGTTCGGCAATGCGATCCGCAAACCAGTCCTGCCGCGACACGTTACCGGTTTTGTAATCGATAATCACCTGCCTGTTGTTTTCAAGGCGGTCGATCCGGTCCGCAAATGTATCCAGACGGATATCCCCAAGGGACAAACTCAGGCGCCATTCAGCACCGATAACGTCAAAGGGGGCACGTGCAGCGTCATGCATAAGCCATTGCATGACGAGATCCGCAAGCCGCTGCCGATCCATCCCCGCAAACCGGCCGGTAAACGTTCGGGGACGCGCTTCGGCCATGCCTGAAACCGCCTTTGAAACCGCTTCGGAAACAAGGGCGGCCAGGGTCGACGCGTTTTTGGCGGTTAAGGCCCTATGGCTCCCAAGATCCCGCCATACACGTTCCAGCACCTTGTGCACCAGCGACCCCCGGTCCGCGGCATCAATCCCGGAAACCGGAAATTCGAGGGGTTTGGCGCCGAGCCGGTACCGGACAAACGCACTGAAGGGACAGGCCGCCTGGGCTTTGATAATGCCGGTGCCGCCGGGGACTTTTCCGCCTTTCTCCACCGGTGGACCCTTGACGTCCGCAAAAGCCTCCAGGATGCCCGATGCGGCGAGCAGATATCGATAATCCCTGTCATTAAGCGGCGGGTTTGGCGGGGAAACCATCGGAAAAGGGTCAATCAGGGAACTCGGCATGAGGGGGCTTTCGCCGGATACCATGGGCCAGCTGACCACCACCTCGTCGGCGGATGCGAGCAGGCGCTGCGTGATCGTCCGGGCAAAGGCAATCTCTCGCGCGGCCGTGGCATGGGGGAGGTCATGATGCCGCTGCAGGACCATGGGGATAAAGGGATTGGGGGCGGGCGGGGGCGGCCACATCTCGGCGGTGATACCGGTCACCCATATAGCGTCGAATTCCTCTCCGGCCGCTTCCAGAAGCCCCATGACCTGCAATCCGACATCCGCTGTTTCAGGCTGAAACAACGACTCATTTAGCAGTTGCTGCAAAATACCGACCGCCTGATGGGGCGTCAGTCTCCCCGACACTTCCCCTGAAGCCGCAAACTGCGCCAGGGCCTCCTGCCATGCGGCATGGACCTGGTATTCCCGGCTGTCCAGGGGATTGTCTCCCGGCCAGCCGAATGCCTCGAGCAGACTTGAGAATGTCCGGCACCAGCCTGAAGGCGATTGATTTTCAGGCATATCCAGGCATATCCGTTCAAACGCATCAAGACTGCGGCAAAACACCGGGCAGATATAACCGCTCGCAGCGCCTTTGCCGGCACCGGTTTTCATGAGATCGAGCATTTGCATAATCGACATTCGCGGCTGCTTGGCTTCCCGCATTACCGCATCGGCGCGCGCCCGCCGGGCCAGCTCCCGATCAGCCCCTTTTATGAAGGGAGAGAGCAGAATTGCGCTGATAATGCGGATTTCAGGATCGTCCGTCATCAGCTCAAAAATGAGAAGGGCGCTGTTGACAAGGGGGTACGCTGAAAGCGGCCGTCCCATGGAGATATTGAAAGCCGGCCGTTCGATGGATGCCGGTGAAACCGCAAAAGAAGTCATTGAGGAGGGATGCAGTATTTCCTCAAATATCCGGCAGACGGTGTCCCGGTTTTGGGCAAGCCCGTTGACGACGACACCGATTCGCTCGCCGGGATTGCTTTGCAGCCTTGCCCGGGCCCATTTTGCGGCCGCCCGGAGCTCGGCCGGCGCATCTGCCAGGCCGGTCCGGACGGCCCTGCCGATACGGCGCGGTTCGGCCTGCAGGCATGTTTTAACGTGCTTGGAAACGAGCACCCGGATAAGGTCTTCTGCCTGGGGGGAAAAACCGTCAAAACCCGCAAAAACGAGGATCCCTGGCAATGGCAGATGCCCACCGGTCAGGCCTTCCCCCACGATGTCCGCCAGGCGGGCCCGGTCCAGCCAGTTGTTCACCCGGCACCGGTTTTCAAATGTCCTTGCCCATTCGACAAACGCGGCCGGATCGGCTTCCGCCCACAACGGATCGGAATCGATCGGCACCCGCCACTCAACGCACAGTCGGCGGGCCTGCATTGCCGCCTGTGCGGCGCCCCTGGATTGCAGCAGGGTCGTTTGCCAGGAGGACGCTTCAATGACATGCTCCCACAGGAGGCGTTCCTGCAATGGGCTCAAAAGAAGCGGGATCTGTTTCTCGCCGACAGGCGGCGTTTTTAAACGGATTTCCGTGTGACACCGTTCAAGCCAGGCATTATAAGGCAGTATATCGGGGGTTTCCCAGGCCATAAGCCCTCGGCCGACCTGTCTTTGACCGTAGCGATCCCGGGCATACCTTGCCAGCCTGCGGTTTACGGTGACAAGGGTCGCACCCCCCGCCAGCATTTCCTGTATTTCAGGCTCTGCAAACGCTTCCATGGATGGCATGAGTGACATTTGATAATCATACCATATAACGCCGGCAGGCTGAAACCATAAAACCGGTAACCGAGCACCTGCCCTCAAAGATGCGCTTTAACGATGCGCTTCCTTCGTCAGCACATCCTATAACCTACAACCTACAACTTACAACTTACAACCGACAACCGATTTATCCATTTATTTTTCCCCCTGAATATGTTAGCCCAAAACCGTAAATTCTTTTTCAGCCGTGAATGAGCGTTCATCCAGAAGGGAATATCTTCAGCCAATGACCGATA
>PUOB01000046.1 GCA_003551985.1 Desulfobacteraceae bacterium
CCGTCGACGCCGTATCTTTTTCCGGGCGGCCGCCCTTGGCAAAAAGCAGATCCCCTTTTAACCGCAAAACTTTTTTTTGCTGAAAAAACGACAGCGTGTTGATCCGCTCGACAATATCGTATATGGACTCGCCGTCGGCCATGTCCACGGTTTCCAGGCACATGCCGCGATCGGCCGGATCGGGCAGGATCGCATCGATGATCGATGATACGGTCTCTTCGACCAGGTACGCCTCGCCGTGGACAAGGTAAACGGACGGCCGGTCGCCTTGTTTTGCGCGGCCCAGGTGCCTGCTGACGTCGTTGTAGGCGATTTCGGGCATCAGGCGGGCGTCACTCCGGTAGCTTCTTTACGATCAGGTAGTATGCGAATATCACCATCCCGATGGAAATGGCGCTGTCCGCAATGTTAAAGGCCGGCCAGTGGTATGCGCCGATGTGCAGGTCGATGAAATCGACCACCTTTCCATGGGTGATCCGGTCGATGAGGTTGCCGACGGCGCCCGCGAAAATCAGGCCGAATCCGACCGTCAGCGGCCAGTGCTTTGCCGGGGTCCGGAAATGGAGATAAACGATCAGCATGGCGGCGATGGCGGCCACGCCGATGAACAATATCATCCGAACCCATTCGCCCTGGTCGGCAAAAAGGCCGAAGGCACCACCGGGATTCTGCACGTGGACCAGGTTGGCAAATCCGGGAATCACGATAATGCGCGTATGGAGCGGAATGTAGGCCACGACCAGCCACTTGGTCAATTGGTCGAGCAGGACCACGGCGGCGCATACCGCTGCAAAGCGTATATGCTTGATGTGATCACCCATCGATGTTTACCAGCACGCTTCGGCACCTCGCGCACACGGACGGATGCGCGTCATCCTCGCCCACGGTGGTGTCGTAAACCCAGCACCGTTCGCACTTATCACCGTCGGACGGCGACACGCGGAGTTTGAGCCCGTCGATGGCGGTGTCCGCAAACGACAGGTCGTCCGCATGGTTTGTGAGGCTTACCGACGAGACGATGAAAAAGGCGCGCAGCTCCGGTTCATACTGCTGCAGGAGCTCGTAGAGAGAACCGTCGGCGCCGAGCGTTACGTGGGCGTCGAGGGAATGACCGATAACCTTATCCGCGCGGGCCTTTTCCATCCCCTTGGTCACCTCGGAGCGCACTTTCAGGAGGGTTTCCCACTTTTCCGCGAGCGCATCATCGAGCAGCCCGGCATCATAATCGGGCAGGCCGGTCAGATGGATGCTTTTCGCCTTGTCGTCAAGGGGGAGAAACGTCCATATTTCCTCGGCGGTAAACGGCAGAATCGGCGCCATGAGGCGGGCGATCGAGTACAACACGTGGTGCATGCCGGTCTGGGCGCTGCGCCGGGCGTGAGCGTCGGTTTCTGACGTGTAAAGCCGGTCCTTGAGGATATCAAGGTAAAACGAGGACAAATCGAGCGTGCAGAAGTTGTAGAGGCCGTGGTAAATCACATGGAAGTCGTAGCTGTCGTAGGCCTCCCGGCACCGCTTGACCAGGCCCTGAAGCCGGTGCAGCATGAACCGGTCCAACTCGTTCATCCGGGCCGGATCCACGGCGTTTGCCGCGGGGTCGTAGTCCTTGAGGTTGCCCAGCATGAAGCGGCAGGTGTTTCGGATGCGGCGGTACGCGTCGCTCAGCTGTTTGAGGATATTCTCCGATATGCGGATATCGTCGCGGTAATCGGATGCGGCCACCCACAGGCGGAGGATTTCCGCGCCGTAGCGGTCGATGACCTTTTTCGGGGCGATCACGTTGCCCACCGACTTGGACATTTTCCGCCCGTTCCCATCCACGACAAACCCGTGGGTCAACACCGCCTTGTACGGGGCCGCCCCTTTCAGGCCGACCGCCGTCAGCAGCGAGGAATGAAACCAGCCGCGGTGCTGGTCCGAGCCTTCCAGGTACAAGTCTGCGGGCCACGAGAGATTCTCCCGGGGCTCCAGCACGGCGGCATGGCTGACCCCGGAGTCGAACCAGACATCCAGGATGTCGGTCTCCTTGTCGAACTGCGTGGCGCCGCAGGCCGTGCAGGTGCTGTTCTCCGGCAGAAAGAAGTCCGCTTCCTTTTCAAACCAGATATCCGCCCCGTTCTCCCGGAAAATATCGTATATCTTGTCCACGATCGCCCGGTTGATGAGCACTTCCCCGCATTTGCGGCAGTAGAACATAGTGATGGGAACACCCCAGGAGCGCTGGCGCGACACGCACCAGTCCGGCCGGTGCTGGATCATGTTGTATATGCGCTCCCTGCCCCACGCCGGTATCCACTTGACCGTATCGATGGCCGCCAGCGATTTTTGCCGGAGGTCGTTTTTCTCCATGGCAATGAACCACTGGGGCGTCGCCCGGAAGATGACCGGTTTCTTGCACCGCCAGCAGTGCGGGTAGGAGTGGCTGGGCGCCTGGGAGGCCATTAGCATCCCGTCGGTATCCAGTTTTTCAATGATCAGCGGGTCCGCCTTGAGCACGAACTGTCCGGAAAAATGGTCCACGTCATCGGTCAGAAGGCCGTTCTCGTCGACCGGCGAATACACGTCAAGCCCGTAGGCCTGGCCGATCTCGTAGTCCTCGCGGCCGTGGCCGGGGGCGGTGTGCACGCAGCCGGTGCCGGCCTCGAGGGTGACATGCTCACCCAGGACAATCAGGGAGGTCCGGTCGTAGAGGGGGTGGCGGCAGTTTTTGTTTTCGAGTTTGCGCGGGTCTACGGGGGCGAGGATGGTGTAGTCATCGATGCCGAAGGCCGTCATGCAGTCCTTGACCAGGTCTTTGGCAAGGATCAAAACGCCGTTTCGGGGGGTTTCCACGGCCACGTAGGAAATCTCCGGGTGCAGGGCCACGGCCAGGTTGCCCGGGATGGTCCACGGTGTGGTGGTCCATATGACGATGGAGACATCCTTGCCGGCCAGTTTTTCGTCAAACGCTTCAGGTGGTCCGTCAATGGGAAAGCGCACGAAAATGGAGGGCGATGAGATGTCGGCATATTCGATTTCGGCTTCGGCCAGGGCGGTCTTGCAGCTACAGCACCAGTAAATAGGCTTTTTGTGGCGCACCATGCCGCCAAGCAGGGCGAACTCGCCGCACAGTTTGGATATGATGGCCTCGTATTCGTAGTTCATGGTCAGATACGGGTCGTCCCATTGTCCCATGACGCCCAGGCGCTTGAACTCCTCCTTTTGGATCTCGATATATTTTTCCGCGTAGGCGCGGCATTGGCGGCGTATCTCGACAATGGAAAGGTCTTTCTTTTTGGAGCCGAGCTGTTTGTCCACGTTGTGCTCGATGGGCAGCCCGTGGCAGTCCCAGCCGGGCACGTAATGGGCGTCGTATCCCGCCATCTGGCAGGAACGGACGATGATGTCCTTGAGTATCTTGTTGAGGGCCGTTCCGATGTGAATATTCCCG
>PUOB01000425.1 GCA_003551985.1 Desulfobacteraceae bacterium
CCTGACCCCCTCGGTCAAGTTCGGCGGAGAGGCGGCCAAGGTATTTCTTTTCCGGCAGCAAACCCGGCAGGACTACCGGGACCTGGCAGGCATTTTGCTATTGCACAAGTTTCTGACGCTCGCGCCCTTCACGCTTTTAAGCATCCTGCTGTTCATACCGGCCCTGATCCACTTCGATCTCCCCCCGGCCGTACCCGTTTCACTTTTTTTGATGGCAGCCGCGTGCGTGGTTTTGTTCAGGGCTTGCTACAGCGCGGCCCCGGAGCGCCAAGCCCCTGATTGCGCGGCGCCAAACGTAGATGACATAACGGCCGAATCCGCCGGTACCGCCTGTAATAACAGCCCTGTGAAAAGCGTATTGATAAGCTTTATTGAACCGGCCCGGCGCTGGATGGCCCGGGGCCTTGCATTTTTTCACCAGGCCAGGCTGTCCGCCGCCAGGCTGCTGCCGCCGGGCCGGAGCATCAAAATCCTTATGGTTTCCTTTGCCATATGGGCGTTCTACCCGGTCAAGGTCTATCTTGCATGCCATTTTCTGGGCATGGAGGTTTCCCTGCTGATCATCGCCATGGCAACGCTTTTTGCGTATGTAATCAGCATGATTCCTCTGCTGCCCGGCGGACTGGGCACGTACGAGGGGACCATGGCCCTGTTTTTCACAATAGGGGGGCTGAGCCCGGCGGAAGGACTGGCTGTTTCGCTGCTCTCGCGTCTCGTTACGTTCTGGTTTCCCCTTCTGTTGTCGGCCGCGGCCAGCGTGATTCTTCTTTCCGGCGGGGCGCTTCATCCCGCACCGGCACAGCCCGGCGGGCCGAACGCTCCCGGGGCAAACCAAACCGCGGAGCCAATCGCAAAATGATCCGCAATATACAAAAGGTGTTACAATGCATACCGCATCGATTACAGAAATGAACGAGAATCGTGAATGTACCCGCAAAAGCGCCGGTCGAAAGCCCCTTCCTTGGAAACACAGACTGCTCGGCGCCGTAAAAAACATCGAAAACATCGGGGCTGCCAGCCCGACGTTCGCACGACTCTATTCAAGGTTGTTCTACCGGGAGATGGTGTCCCGGGAAATCGCTTTATCGGAAATCACCCCGGGCATGCGCGTGCTGCATGTCGGGTGCGGCCCATTTCCCATGACCGCAATGATGCTTGCCCGGTTCGGCGCCCGGGTCACAGCCGCGGATATCGACCCGAACGCCCTGGCGCTCGCCAGGCGCGTCCTGGAAAGAAACGGCCTTTCTTCCGGAATCCGACTCGTTTCCGGGTGCGGGAGCATCCTGGATTTTTCCGGCTACCAGGCCGTCTGGATATCCCTGCACGTCCAGCCTATGCAACAGGTCATCATGCGCGCGCTGGACAATACCCCCCCGGAAGCGGCCGTGGTCTTCAGGGGGCCGGCGGGCATCCTGACGCACTTTTATGATGAAACCCACGCACTAGGGATCGGCGCGGCAGTGCAGCGGCGGGAAATTTCCCAGCCTTTCGGGAAAAAAAGCATTTTGCTGAAAAAGGGTTGACTTTTTATTCAGGCGTGTTATTTGATAATCATATTCAAAGTCAAGGCTTCTGGCTGATTGATAGTCTCTGATTTTATGACCAGTGGCCGAACGAAAACCGGGGTTTTTCGTCAAGGCCAAGGACGGCGAAAATTTTAATCCCTTGAATATTTTGTGTATTTTGAGGATTGAATCTTGAGCCGGTAGCAGAAATTGGCGAAAAGACGGTTTTCCTTCAACCACTGACAAAAAAACTACCCGGCCGGCTACAGACCGGCTGATATCATACGAACCAAGGAATTCGGGAATATGTTCAGAAACTGGCTGCGACGCTGCACACAATTCGGCAGCAGGGAACAATGCCCTGATCAATGCCCCGCCGAAACGTATCCAGTCGGCGGGTGCCCTCTGCCCGCGGAGTTGACCCTCGACTGCCTGCAGCTCAACGAAACGGGCGAAATCGAAACGGTTCCCGACGAGTCCATCCTCGAAGCCCTGGGGTTCCGGCCCGGCAAGCGGGTGTGCCTGCGCTGCCGCGCCCGCTTCGGCGGACCGGTCGTGGCGGAAATCGAAGGAAGGCATACCGCCCTGGCCCGCTCCCTTGCGAGGAAAATCCAACTTCGAAGCGAGTACACTTCAGCCCCGGAATATGAATAGAAATCATATTCTACTTATAGGGCCGCCGAACATCGGCAAGAGTGTCATCTTCAACCACCTCACAGGCCTCAATGTCAGCTGCGCCAACTATGCCGGAACGACCGTGGAGTTCGTTGCCGGCAAGACCCGTATCGGCAGCAGGGAGTGGCTGCTGGTCGACGTACCCGGCACCTACACGCTCAAAGCCACCAACCAGGCCGAACAGGTGGCCGTGGACATGCTCCGTGGCGACCACCGGCACCGATCCTCTTCAAGCTGCGCACACTGCCAGGACGATACGGACGTCTGCGCCGAGGATTTGTCAGCCCGACCTGCGGCGGTAATCTGCGTGGTCGACGCAAACAACCTGGAAAGCAGCCTCTACCATCTGCTCCAGGTAATGGAATACGGGCTGCCCACCGTCGCTGCGCTTAACCGCATCGACCTGGCCCGGGACAAAAACATCGAAATCGATGTGGACAAGCTCTCCGGGCTTATCGGCGTGCCGGTGGTCCCCATGGTTGCCATCGAAAAAAAGGGTTTCCCCGAGCTGGTCGCAGCCGTGGAAAGGCAGCTCCGATCACATGAAAAAGGCATCCGTCCTCAGTGGAATTCCGAAGACACCGACCTCTGGAAAAAAGCAGAGGAACTGACAAAAACAGTCTGCAAAACCGAACGGGCCAAAGCCCCGGTTCCCCGCCGCAGAATCTGGGGAGAAAAGCTGGTTCAGCCGTGGCCGGGACTTCCGCTTGCCTTTGTTATACTGGTCCTTTCGTTTGCCCTGATCGTGGGTATCGGCATGCAGCTTCGCCAGCTCGTGCTGCTTCCCGTATTCAGGGGCCTTATCATCCCCCAAATTATCGCCGCCGTGGAGGCGCTGGTGGCACCGGGGATGCTTCGCAATATTCTCGTGGGGGAATACGGTTTTCTGGTCAAGGGGATCGAATGGCCCTTTACCCTGGTCATGCCGTATGTCCTTTCTTTCTATGGCGTCATGGCCGCGCTGGAAGACAGCGGCTACCTGCCGCGGCTGGGCGTGCTGCTTGACGGTCTGCTCAATAAAATCGGGCTTCAGGGCTCAAGCATCATTCCGCTTTTGCTCGGCTACGGCTGCGGCATCCCCGGCATACTCGCCGGACGGGCGCTCTCATCCGGCAAGGAACGCCTCATCATCGCGACCATGATCTGCATGGCCATTCCGTGCATTTCACAGACCGGCGCCTTTATCGCCATGCTTTCGGAACGTTCCGTCACGGTTGTGGTGGCCGTATTCATC
>PUOB01000375.1 GCA_003551985.1 Desulfobacteraceae bacterium
CCGCCCGGCATGATGACATAAGCGCTGGCATACTTGACGAACATCACCTTGCGGACAAAGAAATAATCGAACTCTACAAGAATCTCGGCATATGGGTTCGGGACCTGTTCATGCGGCAGGATGATGTTTAAACCGATGGACTTGCCGTTCCTGCCGGCCGCCCCCTTGTTGGCGGCCTCCATAATGCCGCCGCCGCCGCCGGTAATCACCCCGAACCCGTTGTCCGCCAGCTTCGCGGCAATTTCAACGGCATGGGCATAATACGGGTTGTCCTCGGCAACGCGGGCCGAGCCGAAAATGCTTACAGCAGGGCCGATATCATGAAGTTTCTCAACCCCCTCCACGAATTCACCCAGGATTTTAAACAAACGCCACGATTCACTCAACCGGATATCCTCGACCACGTACTTCTTTTCCATGGCAACTTTCCTGATTTGTGCTTGGTTCATTAATTAAAGGCAATTCAACAAAAATAATGGCTGCAACCTGTGAAAAGATTTTTAGGATGTAATTTCAGAAGGTTGTAATAAAGCTGAATAATAATACATATCATGCAGGGGGCTGCAAAGTCAACGATTTAGTTGACATTGCAGCCCCCTGCATGATAATATTAAAAATTTTAAATTTATAAATTATTAATGATATTAGCGCCTTGAACAATAATCTGAAAGCCGATGTAATCGTCCGCAACCCGTTCGGCCTCCACGCGCGGCCGGCAGCCATGATCGCCAAACTGGCGATGAAAGCCAACGCCGGCATATGGCTGACCATGGACAATGAAACGGTTGACGCATCCAGCATCATCGACATTCTCTCCCTGGCATGTACAGACGGAGCGCACCTTACAATAGAGGCGGAAAATGCATGCGACCGGGAAATACTAACCGAAATCCGCGCACTTTTTGAAAAGGGTTTTGATGAATAACCATCAGGAAGAAGCAGGGGAATTCACCCTATACGGCATCGGCGGATCGCCGGGAATCTGCATCGGCAAGGCATACCTGGTGGACAGGGAGGGCGTCGACGTAATTGAAAAATATTTCGTCGGAAAAAAAGCGGTCAAATCCGAGGTCAACCGGTTCAAAAGCGCCGTCAAGAAGGCCCGGGAGGAACTCTCCACCATTATATCGGAGGTCCCTGAAGATCTCCAGGAAAACTCCTATATCCTTGAAACCCACCTCCTGCTGCACAAGGACAAGATGATCTATGACAAGACCCTGGAGATCATAAAAAACGAGCAGGTCAACGCCGAATGGGCACTCAAAAAAGCAACGGCCAGCGCCAGCCGGATGTTTAAACAAATCACGGACCCCTATCTGGGGGCCAGGGCCGCCGACATCGAGAACGTCTCGGATCGTATCATGCGCCAGCTCACAGGGGTCGAGTATGTCGACATTTCCGGCATTGACAAGCGGGTTATCCTCGTGGCGACGCACTTGTGCCCGGCCGAAACGAGCCAAATCCAGCTCAACCGAATCATGGGGTTTATCACCGACCGCGGCGGAAAGGCCTCACACACCAGCATCATCGCCCGCGCCCTGGATATTCCGGCGGTATTGGGACTTGAAACCGCGACATCCCTGATTAAAAACGACGACCTGATCATCGTTGACGGAAACCAAGGCACGATCATCGTAAACCCCTCGGAAGAAACGCTTCTTCACTACACAGAACTCAGGCGGCTGTACGCAATTCGCAGGGCCGACATCATCCGGGAAGGTGAATTGCCGGCCGAATCCGCGGACGGCCTCTTGTTTCGCGTCATGGGAAACATCGAGCTGCCCGAGGAAATCGTGGGCGTAAGGGACAACGGCGGCGACGGCATCGGTTTGTTCAGGACGGAGTTTTTGTATCTCGCCCGAAACGAGTTTCCCACCGAAGACGAATTATACGAACAGTACCGGGAAACCGTGGAGTTGATGGCCCCCAACCCGGTAACCATTCGTACGCTGGACATAAACGGGGACAAGGAGATACCTTCCATGCCCACGCCGCACGAGGTCAACCCGGCCCTTGGCCTGCGGGCGATCCGGTTCTGCCTGAAAAAGCCGGAGATATTTACGACCCAGCTCCGCGCCATACTCCGGGCGGCCGCCCATGGCAATGTCCGGCTGCTGCTGCCCATGATATCCGGCTGCGAAGAAATAACCCAATCCATTGAATTGCTGGACAGCGCCGCAGCGTCCCTCAAAAAGGAAAATATCGAATACAACCGGGACATCGAAGTCGGGATCATGATCGAGGTGCCCTCCGCCGCCATCCTCGCGGATGAAATGGCCGCAATGGTCGATTTTTTCAGCATCGGCACCAACGACCTGATTCAGTACACGCTGGCGCTGGACCGCGGCAACCCCCACGTGGCGCATCTTTACACACCCATGCACCCGGCCGTGATACGCCTTATAAGGCATGTCGTCGACTGCGCCCGGGACAAAAACAAGCCCACGTACATCTGCGGAGAAATGGCCGCAGACCCGATCAATTTACCGATCCTCCTGGGCCTTGGCATCGAGGAGTTGAGTATGGCGCCGCAATCGATACCGGAAATCAAGAGCATGATCCGGCGGCTCAATGTGGCCGATACCGGCCGATTCATGGTGGATATCTTAAAGCAAAATACGGTATCGGGCATACACGATTTAATAAAAAACCGGTTCGGCGATATCCTTTTCAGCGACCCTTACGCACACTGAATCTTTTAATATACGGCGAGCAGGCTATGACATCCGAGCACGTTAAAACCGTTACCGTAAATCGCAAAGCACGCCACGATTTCCATATTATAGAAGAAATGGAGGCCGGCATCGTCCTCAAGGGCACCGAGGTGAAATCATTGCGCCAGGGCCGGGCGAACCTCAAGGATGCCTACGGCAGGTTCAGCAAGCAAGGGGAACTCTATCTCTACCAGATGCATATCAGCCCCTACCCCTTCGCCTACTATGACAACCATGATCCGGAGCGCCCGCGCAAACTGCTTTTGCACAAGTCCGAACTGAAGCGCCTTTACGGAAAAATAAGGGAAAAAGGGTTTACCCTGGTCCCGCTCAGGGTCTATTTCAAACAGGGCAAGGTGAAGGTGGGCATCGCCCTGGCACGGGGCAAACGGCTCTACGACAAGCGGGAGGCCATAAAGGAACGGGAAGTCCGGCGCGAAATGGACCGGGCAGTAAAACAATACAAGTAAAAAGACTTTCTGCCGGCAATCCTGTCCTTGACAAACCCCCCATGCCGCTTTATTATATAAATACATAACCGCTTTCATGCGTAACGTTTCAAGACGTTTTTCCTCGATATGGGGGCGAAACGGCTTCGACGGGGATATGGAAGCAGTGGTTGCATACCGAGGTCCGCTGACTCGTTAAAAAGGCGGTGCTTAAACACAAAAGCAGACGATTATAACTACGC
>PUOB01000238.1 GCA_003551985.1 Desulfobacteraceae bacterium
GCAGGCTTGGTCTCGCGCATTGATGTCCAGGAAGCGCAGGCGGAAGCAAGCCGCGCCAGGGTATCGCTGATCCGTGCCCGGGCTGAATTGAAAGCCCGGTTAAAAAAATTGGAAAGTATTGCCGGCATTTTGCCGGACCGCCTTTTGCCGCTGGCCGATCATTTTGATCCGAAAGACCATGTACTGTACCCGGTGTCTGATTTCCTGGAATGGGGGAAGCGCCAAAATCCGCGTATCCGAAGGCTCAAAGCAGCTGAAGATCAAGCGGATTACCGGAGAAAGTCGACTCGCGCTGCCTTTTTTCCGGCCGTGAATCTGAATTTTACAGCCGGCCGTGACGCGACACGTTTCGACGGCAGAGACGGGCTTCCGGCAAGGCCTGACGATGAAACAGACAAAGTGAGGGTTGCACTTCAATTGTCCATGCCGCTGTTTGCCGGCGGTTCAAATATCTCGCAATACCGGGAGGCAGCATATCAGCTTGGCGGCGCGAAGGAAGAAAGCCGCGCTTCTGCCATCGAAAACCGGCGCAATATCGAAGTCAGCTATCAGAATCTGATAAGCCTGAAGGAAGCAACAAACGCCTCGTTATTGTCGGTAGCGGTTCAGGAGGAAACCCTTGCCGCGACGCAGCGAAGCTTCGAGGCCGGCTTGAGGGATACCGTGGACGTCCTAAGGGCACAGCGGGCAATGTTCGACGCCCGGCAGGCCTACGAGGAAGCCCGCCTGGATTATATTGCTGAACTGGCGGTGCTGCATGAACAGGCCGGCCGCCTTGACCGGGCTTTTATCGTGTCGGTGAACCATTTGCTGGGGGATGATTGACGATGTCGCTTTTCCGGAAGGAAGCAGTGGATTACCAGCGGGAGAGACTCTGGGGTGAGGTGATTTTGACACAGTCGCTATCATCAGGCGTATTCAGCCTGCTGATTGGCCTGGTCCTGATAGGCCTGACGGTTTACCTGATTTTTGGCACGTACACCCGCAAGGAAACGGTGAACGGATATCTTGTGCCCACGGAAGGGCTGGTCCGCGTTCATGCGCCCCGTTCTGGAACGGTTAGCGGGCTTTCCGTTCAGCCGGGAGATCATGTCGCCAAGGGCGATGTGCTGATGCAGGTTCAGGCGGGGAGGGTATTGGCGGATGGTGTTACCCTTGATGTTTTGCTCGTTGAGCTGCTGGATCAGCAGAAAAAGCAGTTGCAGGGACGGATCGAGCGGCACAAACATCGCAAGGCGGCGCGCAGAAACTACCTGGTTGCGAAAATCCGCGGCATCGAGATGCAAATTGAGCAGCTGAAACGGCAAAAGACCTTGCAAAATGAGCGGTTGGCGCTGCTTGCCTCGCGCTACCAGTCGCTTGAAGGGTTGCACAGGGAGGCGTTGATTTCTCAAGAGGATTATGAAGCCCGCTTCCAGAATTTGCTTGATGAGCGCCAGAGAAAGGAGCAGCTCAGCCAGTCGCTGCTTGCTGAAGAAGCCCGGTTGGCGGATGTGCGATTCGAATTGGGCTCGCTGGAAAGCGATACCCGGGAGACCCTGGATCAATTGGCATCGGAAATCAAGATGATCGACCAGCAGCGTTTACAGCACCGGGGCGAGTATGCGTTTTCCATAAAAGCCCCGGCAGAGGGGCGGGTTACCAGCTTGCAGGTCTCGCCCGGCCAGATGGTGGAAACGCAGCGCCCGTTGCTGGCAATACTTCCCGAAAATAATCATTTGCAGGCGGAGTTGTTTGTTCCGACCCGGGCCATCGGGTTTATTGAGCCGGCGCTGCCGGTTCGGATCCGGTACGATGCATTCCCTTATGAGCGGTTCGGCATCCATGAAAGCCATATACGGCAGGTCGCCGGGTCGATCCTGGCGCCGCACGAGGTGGAGGCCCCCATTCGTCTGGATATGCCGGTTTACCGCGTCACTTCAGCCCTGGGCGAACAGGCGCTGCGGGCGTATGGCCGGGAAATGCCCCTGCAGGCCGGAATGACGCTCGAAGCGGACATACTCCTGGACAAGCGCCCTTTGTACCAGTGGATCCTGCGCCCCCTCTTCAGCCTGAAGGGGACGCTTTAAATGCAATCGCCCGCATCCTTGCTCCGGTTTTCCGGCCGAAACCGGGTGCCGGTCATCCACCAGACCGCCCTTGCCGAGTGCGGGTTGGCCTGTCTCGCCATGGTTGCCGGCTATCATGGTTTTCGAACGGACCTCAACAGCCTTCGCCGGCGGTTTCAGGTTTCTTTGAAAGGGGCGACGCTGAAAGGGCTTATGGAAACCGCGGATCGTCTGAATCTCGCGTCACGCCCCCTGAAGCTGGGGGTAGAGCAGCTTCGCGATCTCGACACACCGGCGATCCTCCACTGGGATATGAATCATTTCGTCGTTCTGACCGGCTTCAGCGGGAAAAAGGCGGTCATCCATGACCCGGGGCAGGGGAAACGGTACGTTGACCCCGAATCCTTGTCCCGGCATTTTACCGGCATCGCCCTTGAGTTGACGCCCGCCCCGGGTTTCGAGGAAAAAGACGAGCGCCGCGCCATGAAACTGACCGGCTTCTGGAGCCGGATAACCGGTTTCAAACGGGCAATTATCCAGGTATTGGTCCTGTCGCTGGCCCTCCAGGTATTCGCCCTGGGCGGACCTTTCTATATGCAGCTCGTCGTGGACGAGGCGCTGATAAGCCATGATGCGAATCTTCTGGCGGTTCTGGCCATAGGCTTTCTTTTGCTGGTTCTCATTGAGACGGCTGCCGGCATGCTGCGGTCATGGGTGGTGCTGATGCTGTCAAGCCTCCTGAATATCCAGATGGCCAGCAACCTTTTTCGCCACCTGGTCCGCCTGCCGTTGTCGTACTTTGAAAACCGGCATATCGGGGACACGGTATCCCGGTTCGGCTCCATGCACCATATCCGGGAGATGTTTACGACCGGTTTTGTCGGGGCCTTGGTGGACGGGGTAATGTCGATCATCCTGGTGGTTTTGCTGTTTTTGTACAGTCCCAAACTCGCGTTTGTCGTACTGGCTTTTGTCGTGATGTTCCTGTTGCTGCGTCTTGCTCTGTTCAGGCCGTTCCGGAACCTTACCGAAGAGAGTATCGTGGCCGGCGCCAGGGAGCAGTCCAATTTCATGGAAACGGTACGGGGTATCCAGTCAATCAAGCTTTTCGGCAAGGAAGTCGACCGGCAGAGCCTTTGGCAGAACCGCTATGCCGACCTGGTCAACACCGATATCCGATTGGGAAAATTCAAAATCGCATTCAGCACGGCGAACGGCATCCTTTTCGGCATTGAAAATATTCTGGTCATTTACCTGGGGGCCTCGATCGTCATGGATTCCCCGGGTGCGTTTACCATAGGGATGCTATTTGCATTTGTATCCTACAAACGGCAGTTTTCCGCAAAGGCGGAAGC
>PUOB01000140.1 GCA_003551985.1 Desulfobacteraceae bacterium
GCCCGGAAAGTCGGCCCGAACGTGTATACATCGCCCAGGGCCAGGCAGAACATCTCGGCTTCAAGCTGACCGGATACGGTGAGGTGGGTTTTTTGGCCGAAAAAATCGCGCTCATAAACGTCATTTTCGGCGGCCTTCATATCCCCCGGTTCCAGGGTGGTGACGCAGAAAAGTTCGCCCGCACCCTCGCAGTCCGATCCGGTCAGGATGGGGGTATGCACGTATATGAAATCCCGTTCGTGAAAAAACCGGTGAATCTCGTGGGCCGCCTCGGATCGTATACGGAATACCGCGCCGTACTTGTTGGTGCGAGGCCGAAGGTGGGCGATGGTTCTCAAAAATTCATCCGTGTGGCGCTTTTTCTGGAGCGGGTAGGTTTCGGGGGCAATCTGGTAGATATGGATGTTTTCAGCAAGAATCTCCCATTTCTGGCCTTTGCCGGGTGACGGCCGCAATTCCCCGGTAACGGATATGGCCGATCCGGTCGATAGCTGCCGGACCTGATCGTAGTTGTCCATGCTGTCCTCGGCCACAACCTGGATGCCGGAAAGGCAGGACCCGTCATTAATTTCTATGAAAGAGAGGGCTTTGGAATCCCTGCGGGTGCGGACCCACCCCCTGACCCGGACGCTGCTCACCGGATCGCTGGCGGACAGCAGGCGCTTGATCTTCGCGGTATACATGGCAAACCTTTCCTTGTATGGATGAATCTATCCTTTCATAACTTTCAGTATTTACGGAGTCAATTGAAAATTGCAAATTTGACGACTTCGTAAAAAGTCCAATATCTGCGTTACGCGCGATTTCCGAAAAAATTCACGTACGCTAAGTACGCTCAATTCTACGAAAATCGCGCAAGCCTTGATCTTGGCCTTTTTACAAGGTCGTCTGGTCGCGACTTTTTACGAGGCTATCAAATTTACTTGACAATCGAATCGTTTTTAAATATAAACTTTCCCTTTGATTTTATAGTTACTTTACGTTTATAGAACACTTTTTCATATTCGCTGATTGGCGCGCGTACTTTCCGGATGGTGCGAATACGGCGCCGAATGAATGGCAACAAGAGATTGATGAAGGTTTTAAGATAGCCGTGGGTATATTTACGCAAAACAGGGAAAAATGGCTTCGAAAATGGATAGAAGCGGTGCTTGCATCGTATCCCGCCGAATCCGCCCTTTTTTTCAGAAACACGAAAGACCCGTTTTCAAACCCGGTGGGTCAAACCCTGAAAACCGGGTTGACGGATTTGTACGATATTCTGACCGCACCGGCGTTTGACGAAAGCGCAGCAAAAAAAGCCCTGGAGCCTGTTGTAAAACTTCGCGCCGTACAGGATTTTACCCCGTCCGGGGCACTTGGGTTCATCTACGAACTGAAAAGCATAATGCGTTCCGGCACCGAAAACCCCCGCAGGGAAATAACCGACATTTTTTCCCGGATCGATACGCTCATGCTCATCGCCTTCGATCTCTATATGGAAAAAAAGCAGGCAATTTATACCTTGCGGGCAAACCAGGCGCGGAACAACGTCAGACAGCTGCTGATCAAGAAGGATCTGATATGCGAGCTACCGGAAATCGATCCGGAGCTTGAGAAATAAAAATAATGATACGTATTAACCGCAGACCGGCAACGGGTGCCAGAAAAAGCCCGGGGCCGGCAAAGTGAGGTGGTAATCAATGAATGCAGCATATTTGTATTCCCTCATTGCAGTCGTCTTGCTCGGCTTGCTGGCGTATGCGGGAGTTGCAGTGGCAAGTCTCGAGGGGTTTTTCGGCATTTTCATTCCCTATTTGGCGCTGATTGTATTCGTGGTGGGCTTCATAAGAAAAATCGTGGAGTGGGGGAAAACCCCGGTGCCGTTCAGAATCCCCACAACCAGCGGCCAGCAGAAGTCTTTGGACTGGATTAAACATGACCAATTCGACAGCCCCTACACCAAGACCGGGGTTATCGGCCGGATGGTCCTTGAAGTGCTTCTGTTTCGTTCCCTGTTCAAAAACAGCCGCGTCGGGTTCGACGACGGGGGCGGATATCAGAAAATCTATTACAAGTGGGCCATATGGCTCTGGCTGTTTGCCATCCTTTTCCACTACGCCTTCCTGGTGACCGTTATACGCCACCTGCGCTTTTTTACGGAGCCCACGCCTTTTTTCGTGGAAATGCTGGCAAAGGTGGACAGTATGATGCAGGTGGGGGCGCCGGGTATGTATCTGTCCGGCGCCGTACTGCTTGGGGCTTCCATGCTGCTGCTTCTCCGACGGATTCTTCTGCCCAAGGTCAAATATATTTCCCTTGCCGCGGATTACTTCCCGCTGATTCTCATTGCCGGTATCGCCATCACCGGTATATTGATGCGGCATATCGCCAAAGTCGATGTCGGCGCCGCCAAGGAACTGGCCGTGGGGCTGGCGACGTTTCAGCCATCCATCCCCGATGGGGGCATAGGCGCGCTTTTCTACGTGCATTTTTTCCTCGTGTGTGTCCTTCTGGCATATATCCCCTTCAGCAAGCTTATGCACCTCGGCGGCGTTTTCATGAGCCCGACCCGCAATCTGCCCAATAACAGCCGGGCGGTAAGGCATGAGAATCCATGGAACTACCCGGTCAAAACGCACACATACGAAGAGTATGAAGACGATTTCAGAGACAAAATGAAAGAGGCTGGCATTCCAGTTGAAAAGGAGTAGAAATGGTCGACACACCGAAACCGGAAGAACTGATAGACAATATCGATCATACGCCGCCGGAAACGCCGTGGGATGAGACGGCTCCCGATATTTCGCCGGGGAAGTTCTGCTACCCGACGAAAAAGAAGAACCTGGAGTATCTGTCGATGCCCACGACCACGGTGGATGAATGGTCGCCCGCGGACGAAAAATGGCCGATCCCGGACAACTGGCAGCAGATTATCCATGAGGGTTTCAAGGATTTGCTGGGCAAGTACCGGTCGCTTCGGGTTTTCATGGATACCTGCGTGCGCTGCGGTGCATGTTCGGACAAGTGCCATTTTTTTATCGGCACAGGCGACCCGAAAAACATGCCGGTGCTGCGGGCCGAATTGCTGCGATCCGTCTACAGGAACGACTTTACCCGGGCCGGTCAGATCCTTGGAAAAATCGGCGGCGCACGCCCCTTGACCAAGGAGGTCCTGAAGGAATGGTTCACGTATTTTTACCAGTGCACCGAGTGCCGGCGCTGTTCGGTTTACTGCCCCTACGGTATCGATACGGCGGAAGTAACCATGATGGCCCGGGAGCTGCTCTCCCTTTTGGGCCTGAATATCAACTGGATCCTGGAGCCTGCGGCAAACTGCTTCAGAACCGGCAACCACCTGGGCATACAACCCCATGCCTTCAAGGAAATGATCGAGTTTTTCTGCGATGATATCGAGGA
>PUOB01000194.1 GCA_003551985.1 Desulfobacteraceae bacterium
CGGTTCCCGCCAGGCGCGATGCGCTCATGATGCGAAGCCCGGAAATGGCCGAAAACGCGGCCGCCCCGCCGGCCGATCCGGTGCGCAGGGAGACGGCGCTATCCTTTGAATATACCATGCCGGATCCGGTCACGGTCGTATCGCGGCGCCAGAAAACCCTGGTGCCGGTCCTGAGCCGGACCATCGACGGGGAATTTTATCATTACACGGTGCCGGCCCGGGGTCCGGAAGCCTACCTGGTCTGCGAAGCCGAAGCCGACCGGGAACTGCTGCCCGGCCCGGTGAACGTGTTTTTTGAGAACCGCTACACCGGCCGCATGACACTCGATGAAACGGGGCCCGGGGACCGCTTTACGCTGGGACTTGGCGTTGACCGCTCGGTACGGGTGGCCCGGGAAAAAACTATGGACAAGGTTGAGGAAACCGCTTTTTTCGGACGGGTTGAGCGGGACAGTGTCATCCGGCAATTGTCCTACCGCGTTGTGGCTGAAAACCTCAGGGAAGCGCCCGTGATCCTGAAGGTGGTCGACCGTGTGCCCGTTTCCAGGACCGACCGCATCACCGTAAAGGATGTGGCGTTTTCACCGGCGCCCGACAGGCGCGATGTGGATGAAAAAGCCGGCGTGATGGAATGGGACCTGGAAATCGGCCCGGCGTCAACAACCGGGATCACCACGGGTTTCACGGTGACCTATCCCAAGGATATGCCGCGGCCAATCTTTTAACGACCCCATCCGCCCGCGATCCAATGGCCCTTTCCGATTTTGGCCGGACGCTACTCAAGGGAGGTCAACCCTTCGCGAAGGGCGATTTTGGTCAGTTCGGCAACGCTTTTGGCGTTTAGTTTTTTCATGATTTGCTGCCGGTGCGACTCCACTGTTTTGACGCTGACATGCATCATTTCGGCAATCTGCCGGGTGGGCATGCCTTCGGCAATCAGCTGCAGGACCTCGCGCTCGCGGGGGGAAAGGGCGGCAGCACCGGACGCTTCATCCTGCCCAAGAATATGGGCGTAGTCCTTCATGACGGTATCCGCGATCCGCGGGCTCAAAAAACTCTCGTTTTTCAAGACGGCTTCAATGGCGCTGACGAGTTCGTCGAACGCGCAGTTTTTCAGCAGGTAGCCGGAGACGCCGGCCTTGAGCATGCCGGTCACATACCGGCGGTCCGCATACATGGAAAGGGCGATCACTTTTGCCGCAGGCAGGGCGGTCCGGATTTGCCGGGTGGCTTCGATGCCGTTGAGCTCCGGCATGCTGATGTCCATGACAACCACATCCGGTGCCGAGTCAATCGCAAGGCGGATCGCTTCGCGGCCGTTTTCCGCCTCTCCGATGACCTTCATGCCGGGCTGCTGCTCCAGCAGCGCCCGAAGACCGTCCCGGGTGATTTTGTGGTCATCGGCCAATATGATTTTAATCAGGGCCATTTTTGATAGTCTCGTCAAAGTCGTTTTTGGACGGCAAAGAAAAACGTTCAAGATCAAGGCTTGCGAAATTTTCGAAGAATTGAGTCACGCCAAGGCGTGATGAATTTCTTCGGAAATTTCGCATAACGCAGATATTGGACGTTTTACGAAGCCGTCATTTTTGTTCCTCAAGGGTTTTTCATAAGGCACAACAGCGTCACACGCGTTCCCCTGCCAGGTTCGGAATGGATTTCCAGGCGTCCGCCCTGGTTGGCGAGACGCTCTTTTATGGAAAACAGGCCGAAACCGCCCCCTTTATTGTCCCGGCGAGGGGTGGATGCGGCGGCATCAAAGCCGATACCGTTATCTTCAATGGCAATACGCACGTAACCCTCCTTTCGGGCTACGGAAATCGTGACCTGCGTTGCGCGGGCATGCTTAACGACATTGAAAAGCAACTCCCTCACGGCCTGAAACAGCAGTATCCGGACGCTTTCATCCATTGGCGCCGGGGTTGAATCATCAATGAAACGAACCGAAATATCATGCTGGGACTGCGTTTGCTCGGCGAGCCAGTCAATGGCCGCTTCAAGGCCCAAATCGTAAAGTACGGGCGGACTCAATTCAAACGTCAAGGTTTGCGTGTCTTGTATCGTCTGCTCGATCAGCGCGTCAACCGTATCGAGCAGACGCTTCTGTTCATTTTCGGGGGCGTTGGGATGGCGAAGGCGTCGAAGCTGCATGGACGCATTGGCCAGGGCATGCCCGATGCGGTCGTGGAGCTCGGTTGCGATGCGGCGCCGCTCGTGTTCTTCCGTGAGGGATAATCGGGATGAAAGCGATCGCAACCGGCTCTGATACCTCAGTGATTCGTCCTCCCTGCGCCGGGCAAGGTCCCTGATGGCCTTTTCTTTTTGACTAACATGGTTATAAAGCCTCGCATTTTCAAGGGATATGGCGGCCTGGGAGGCCAAAAGCTGCAAAACCTCGACCCGCGTTGGGGTGAAAACGGCCGGCGCAAGATTGTTTTCCAGGTAAAGGAGTGTCACCGGTTGGGACTGGCGAAGGACCGGGAGGCACAAAACAGACCGGGGCTGGTGTTTTTTCATATAGGGGTGGGCGGCCAGATCGGGTTGATCGGCTGCGTCTTCAAGCACCATAAGCCTTCCTGTTTGGCTGACATAATTTAAAACGGGCAGGAAAAGCTCAGCGTGGCTCCCTGCTGGCTGGTCGTCAAATACCCTTGCTTCCGGCGAATCGACGTCGTGCTCGGCCTGCAAAACCATCTGATCGGCTTTCATCGTTAAAAGTTGCGTTTTTGTGGCGCCTGCGTTTTCAAGCATAATATGCATAAGATTTTTGAGCAGATCTGAGAGGACGATATTGGTGGAGATCGTTTGAATCGAATTGATAACTGCTGAAAAATCAAGTTGGTTAAAGGCCCGGTGGGTCTTATCCGGCAGTCGGCCGGCCGGAATGGCGGGGAATTCATTTTCAAGTGCGGCGGCCTTTGCCGAAGCCCCCCATTTGCGATAGGCGTCCCGTGCATTCGTCTGACAAATACGAGCGACATCATCAAGGCGGCGTTCAATATAAAACCGTGATGCAAGTTCATTGGCAATGGCGTAATGCTGAATAAAACCGTTCTCCCGGGCTGAGCGCATCGCCCGGTGATAAAGCGGCATGGCCGCCATGTCACGACCTGAGATCCGTTCATACTCCGCGGATACCAGCAGGTATTTATGCTCGAAATTTTCCGGGCATTGCCTGGCCATCGCGTTGAGTTTGTCTTTGTATCCTTTAATTTTCCGGCGGTATATGATGCGGCTGCCTTTGCCGGTTTCCGGGTGTCCGGCGGCCAGGGCAAGGGCATGGAAACAATAAAATTCAGGCACGATAAGGCTGCCCAGGTGGTAATGCAGCCGCTTAACGCACTCTTCGGCGGCCCCGAGCGCCGCCTTGATGTCCCCCATGATATAGCGCAGAC
>PUOB01000330.1 GCA_003551985.1 Desulfobacteraceae bacterium
GATCGAAGACAGCGCGGAGCTCTGTATCCAGATCGGCAATACGGACGCATTATGTGATCTTATTCGCAAACACGCCTCCTGCCTGATCGCCGGCGGCAGAAACAGGATTCTGGAAAAATGGATTTTATCGGTTTGCCCGGCAGTCCGCGCAAATTCGCCGCTTCTGCAGTTCTGGCTGGGAATCAGCCGGATTCCGTATGATCCGGCAGGTGCCCGCCTGGAACTGGTAGAGGCATTCGATGGCGCACCGGACGCAGATCCCCTGAAAATCCTGGCATGGTCGGCGATTATTGATACATACTGCCTGGAATGGAATGATTTTCATCCGCTGGATTCCTGGATTGAATGGATGGAAAAAGCCCTTGCCGCAGGCCTGGTTTTCCAAAACAGGGAAATCGAAGCCCGGGCCGCGGCCGGTATGAGCACTGCGCTGATGATCAGACAACCCCATCACCGGGAGATCAATACCTGGTCAGAACGGTGCCTGGCCCTGATGCCAGAACTTCCCGACATCGCTTCCCGGCTGCAAAAGTTCTTGTTTCTGGCTATTTTTTATTTCTGGCGGGGGGATCTTGCGCGTTTCCGGTTTGTCCAAAAAGAAATTCAAAACCTTGCATCCCAAAACGAAATCCCGCCGTTTTCCAGGCTTGTTTTGCCCTGCGTTGAGACGTTTATCGATATCTGGATAGAAGGAAATTACGAAACAGCCCTTGAAAAAATAGATCAAACCCTGTCGTTTGCGGAAGAAACAGGTGTGAAGGCCTGGAAGCACATGTTTGTGTGCCTGAAAGCCTACTGCTTAATTGTCCGGGGGGATATAGCCCTTGCCGAAAAGGCCCTGTCCGGGGTCAGCGAATTGCTCGGCAGCACCAGAAAACACCTTTACTGCCAGTACTACTATCTTCTGGCATGGTGCAGTTACCTCAAAGACGATAAGCACCTGGCCAAAGTACAGGCCGACGCTGCATTGGCGTACGCGGATCAGACAGGATATGTCTTCCCCCGGATCCTTTGCCTGGTTGAAAATGCATGGATTACCCATGGTGCGGGCGCACCGCAGTCAGCCCGGGCTATGCTGGCGCGCGCCCGGGAACTTTCCCGGCAGACGGGAAGCCTCATTATGACCTATGCGGCGGACATTATCGAAGCCGGGCTTTGTATGGTCGAGGGGCAGACGCAGGCGGGAATCGACCGGTTTACAAAAGCAATGGCTTTGGGCCGGAAACACGGATATATAACGCCTCCCTGGTGGTGCGAACCGCCTTTCATAGCGGATCTTTGCAACCTCGCCCTGCGCTACGATACCGAAACCGTCCATGTCACAGAGTTTATTTATAAACAGCGCATCGTTGTTCTGCCCCCGGAAGACCGGCTGTTTATGCAATGGCCATGGCCTGTCCGGGTCTATACCCTTGGGTGTTTTGAGTTGTTTCTATGGGGAAATCCGGTTTCCTTTTCCGGCAAAGTCCAAAAAAAGCCTCTTGAGATGTTAAAGGCTCTGATCGCGCTGGGCGGCGAAAATATTCGCAAAGAACAACTCGCTGATATTCTATGGCCGGATGCGGACGGCGACATGGCGCAGCAGTCCTTTTCCACGACGCTTCATCGACTTCGCCAGCTTCTCGGGGAAAAACAGAGCGTGCTTGTAAATGAAGGATGGATCAATTTGAATCCGCGGTTTATCTGGACGGATGCATTGTTTCTGCTCAGGCACGCCGCCCGTTTAGAAAAGAACTGGCCGGATTGCCCGGACCCTGAAATGCTGCTGGATATCCAGAACATGCTTGATTTATACCAGGGCCCGTTTTTACAGGAAAGCGTGGACAAGGCATGGCGCAGCACCTTCCAGAGGGATTTGCAGCGCAGGTGCCTTGGCCTGCTTGAGCGGGTCGGCAAATTCAGGGAGCAGCAGGGGGAATGGAGGCAGGCCACAGCCTGTTATGAAAGAGCCGTTGAAATTGATCCGCTTGCCGAGCCGTTTTACCTGTACCTGATGGAATGTTATACGCATATGGGCTGGACTGGAGAAGTTTTTCGCACATATAAACAATGCCAGCAGAACTTTCAAAATACCCTTGGCATCGAGCCCTCCCATACGATTTATAACAAACTTAAAGCCGTGATGTCCTGATCCCGACGGCCTTTCCCCCCCTTTTTCCTGAATGATTTTATCCAATCTGTAATCAATCTGTAAGTCCTGACACCCTACATTGTACCCGAATCAGTCGACATGCAAAACCTGAGTTGCAGGATGTCCATTTCATTTGGGATTGAACTGCCCGGATCCATTAATTCATAGTTTACACAGGAGGCGCCCTTATGCATTGCTTTTATTTTTCCAGGATTTTTTTTCTTTCTGTCGCTGTTTTGTTTTTATGCAGCAGCACAGCACTTGCACAGCCGCCCATCACGGAATTTTTTCCCGAGCCCGGGTTTGCGCAATACGACAGAGAACTGACAGAAAAAACGGATCAGTACCAAGGCGAACGGCAGCAAGACCGTATGGAATCCACGAGTTATGAAGACGGACGGATCAAAAGATACGAACGGGTGGGCGGTACGGTGCGGGTCTACACTTCGGATCTGGGCGTGGACGAATCAAGAGAGCGCTACATCGGCATGATCGTTGATGCATTGCGATCGTCGGGGCTGCCGGAGGATCATGTTCGGCAATTTCAGATGATGGTTGAAAGAAAACTGGCCCCGCCCCCTGAAAACCGGCCCCTGGATATGGGTGATCCGGAGACGGTGCGGGAACAGTTGGCCGGCATGCCGGACGATCAGAAGCAATGGATCGGCTGTTACACCGATCTTTACCCGGAAATCCGGAACAAAAACATACGGATATTTGAAATGGAGGCGGATGAAAGCCGCTTCCTGCCACCGGACGCAGACATGCCGCCACGCTATACCGTCATCCGGGTGTCAGCGGAAAATCCGTCCATCAATTTCATCGACTGCGAGATCATGGAAAAAACCGTAATATACCACGAAACCCATGAAATGGAAGTTTCGGTATCAGAGCGCTGAAGCAGCGCAATTTAATACAAGGGAGGTCTGCTTCCAAATGGATGCCTGGGATGCGGACAGTCGGAATCGTATGGAGCAGCTTCAGGATATGTCTCCGGAAGATGCCGGTAAAGCCATGGGGGAATTTCTGAAAGGGCTGCAGCAGTCCGAGGACGAACAACAGCCATAAGGAGGCATCACCATGAAAAAACGTTGCTGCGCCATTGTTGTATTGTTTCTGGCCGGGTTGCTTGCCGGCTGCATCACGCCGTCGCCCGGCTCCCGTGTCACGTCGTCGGGCGGTTCGGATATCGCAACAGCCCGCGCGGAATCCTACCACGGCCCCAGGGCGGCCATCGCCGTAGCTGACTTCGAAGACAAGA
>PUOB01000203.1 GCA_003551985.1 Desulfobacteraceae bacterium
CAAAGTCGATTTTCTCAAGGTCATCAATCGCGTGCTGGACAAGCCGGACGGCAAGTACATCGAGGTCACCGCCATTACCCCGACCCCGCTCGGCGAAGGCAAAAGCACCACCTCCGTAGGGCTTATGGAAGGCCTGGGCAAGCGCGGCAAAAACGTCGGCGGCGCCCTCCGGCAGCCTTCGGGCGGCCCCACCATGAACGTCAAGGGAACGGCGGCCGGCGGCGGCAACTCCCTTCTGATCCCCATGACCGAATTTTCCCTGGGGCTCACCGGCGACATCAACGACATCATGAACGCCCACAACCTGGCCATGGTGGCACTGACCGCCCGCATGCAGCATGAAAGAAACTACAACGACGAGCAGCTGTCACGGCTCACCGGCATGCGCCGCCTGGATGTCGACCCGACCCGCGTGGAAATGGGCTGGATTATCGACTTCTGCGCCCAGGCGCTCAGAAACATCGTTATCGGGCTTGGCGGCCGCGCCGACGGCTTTACCATGCAGTCGAAATTCGCCATTGCGGTTTCTTCGGAGCTCATGGCCATCCTGTCCATCGCCACCAACCTCGCGGATCTCAAAGAACGGATCAACAACATCACCGTGGCCTTTGACAAGTCCGGCAAGCCGGTCACCTGCGGCGATCTCGAAGTCGGCAATGCAATGACCGCCTTCATGAAAAACACCATCAACCCGACGCTCATGTGCACCGCCGAATATCAGCCCTGCTTTGTGCACGCCGGCCCGTTCGCCAACATCGCCGTCGGCCAGAGCTCGATTATCGCTGACCGGATCGGCCTTAAAATGTTCGATTACCACGTTACCGAGTCCGGTTTTGCCGCCGACATCGGCTTTGAAAAATTCTGGAACGTCAAGTGCCGCAACAGCGGCCTCAAACCGCACGTTTCCGTACTGACCTCCACCATCCGCGCGCTCAAGATGCACGGCGGCGGGCCCAAGGTCGTTCCGGGCAAGGCGCTGCCCGAGGAATACCGCAAGGAAAACCTCGAACTGGTGGAAAAGGGCATTGAAAACATGGTCCACATGATCAACGTCATCCGAAAGTCCGGCATGAACCCGGTTGTCTGCGTCAATCGCTTCTACACCGATACGGATGAAGAAGTCGCCATCGTCAAGAAGGCTGCCGAGGCCGCCGGCGCACGCTGCGCCGAATCCAAGCACTGGGAGCTGGGCGGCGAAGGTGCGCTCGAGTTCGCGGATGCCGTTATCGACGCCTGCGAGGAGGAGAGCAACTTCGAGTTCCTCTACCCGCTGGACATGAAACTGCGCGACCGCGTCGACATGGTTGCCCGTGAAGTCTACGGCGCAGACGGCGTGGACTGGTCACCGGAAGCCACGGCCAAGGCCAAGATGCTGGAAGACGATCCCCAGTATGCCGACTACTCTACTATGATGGTCAAGACCCACCTGTCCCTGACGCACGATCCGACGCTCAAGGGTGTCCCCAAGGGATGGCGCCTGCCCATCCGCGACGTACTGATCTACTCCGGCGCCAAGTTCCTCTGTCCCTGCGCCGGCACCATCAGCCTGATGCCGGGAACCGGTTCCAACCCGGCTTTCCGCCGCATCGACGTCGACACGGATACCGGCAAGGTTACCGGATTGTTCTAAGCCCGGATTTCTCTAAACCCGGATTTCTCTAAACCTGGACCGAACGTGGGGGCAGCGCTCAACCCCTCCCGCGTTCGCCTTTTTAAAACAAAAACCCCGGAGAGCCGAAGCTCTCCGGGGTTTTTGTTTTTAGCTGCAGCGTTTTTAGCCGCAGCAATAAACAATGATCTTTGCCGCCAGCCGCGCGGCGGTAAACTCGGAAACCTGCGCCCCCTCGATCTTTGCCAACTCGTTGATGTCCGCCGCAATCACGCGCCGCCGGGCTCCCAATTTCCGGATAAGCCGCACCACCTGCCTGTAGCTGAGCCCCCCCGGCTCCGGCGTACCCGTTCCCGGGACCACGGACGGGTCGAGTCCGTCCAGGTCGAGAGTCAGGTAAACATTTTCAGGCAGCCTCTCGATCACCTCGTCCATCCAGGCGTCATCGGCGGGATCGATATCATGGGCAAAAAACGGGCGCAGACCTTTTTCGCGGACATATTGCGCCTCTTCCGGCGAAACGGAACGAATTCCCACCTGGACAAAAGGCGCCTTGATATCGTCCGCCACCCGCCGCATCACGCAGGCATGGTTGTTTCGATGGCCGTTATAATGATCCCGGAGGTCCAGGTGAGCGTCAATTTGCAATACCCCGACGCCATGATACGTCTGCGCCGCAGCGCCTATCAGGCCAATGGATACGGCGTGATCGCCGCCGAGTGTCAGCAGGAACCGGCCGGGTTCCATATACCGGCTCGCAGCCCGGCGTATCTCAATGATCCCGCCTTCGGGATCGGCCGCCGGTATCAATGCAGGCAGGGTATGTATACCGGCTTCCCCCCAGTTTACAAACGTTTCCTCGTCCATGCACTCGAGCTCTTCAGAAGCCCGCAACATATGGTACGCCCCCTCCCCGCTGCCGGCGCCATAAGACGGTGCGACCTCGTAGTAGACCGGCAAAACGACAACTTTCGACCTGTCCAGGGATTCGGGCCGGACATCGGGCCCGCCGAAGGGTATGTAGGCACTGAAATCCATTATTTTATAAATATCGCAGCCGCGATTACCGTGGTCCAAAGCTTGCCTTCCGCTCCCAGGGCCGCCTTGCTGATATGCCGGGAGTGGATGATTTTGCCGGACATCTTGTAAATGTCCCGCCTTTCGTCATAATCCTTTTCCGGGTCGAATTCGATGCCAAGGGTGGTCGCCAGCATGGAGGCCGCGATATCCTCGGCAAAATCACCCGCCTCGACTTCCGTCTGACCGAACCCGTGATGCTCGGAAAGGTAACCGTAGCGCTCATTCCCTTCCGGCAATGCGAGCCCGATACTCGCGACCAGGCGGCGCCCCGGCTCCTGGCTTTCCTGCTTGGCCATGACGCAGTGGGTTATCTCACCGGCCTCGAGCTTGGCAAGACCGGCTTCCGGCTCGATGATCTTGCACCCCGGCGGGAATATGGAAGACACCTGGACAAGGTTCAAATGGGCGATCCCGGCTTCCCGCAGGGCATTCTCAAATGATGCCAGCTTGGCCTTGTCCGTACCCACCCCCTTGGTAAAAAAAATATAACGTGGTACATACATTTCCGGATTCTCCTGCAAAAACAGTAAATATAGGCACACCCAACCTTGATGGACTCGTAAAAAGTCACAAGATAAGGAACAGATGGCTAAGTTAAACGTTCCATATACAAGGCGCAGTAATTTTTGATGAAAAATTGCTGCAACGCAGTAGATGGGACTTTTTACGACGCCATCAAC
>PUOB01000320.1 GCA_003551985.1 Desulfobacteraceae bacterium
CGCCCATGAGGTATGGGTGATGGCTGTGGATGATGTCCGGGGAAAACGCATCGATTTTACGGCCCACCAGAAAAGGAAGCGGAATCCGGGCGGAAAAATCGCTGCCGTTGAAATTCTGAATAGCGGGGACCCGGAGCACGTGGTCCTCTATTTCATCCGCTGGCACATCCGGATACGTGGGCGCGACTACAAGCACCCGGTGCCCGAGCCGCCGGAGGTCCGCCTCGAAGCACGCCACGGAGCGTGCCACGCCGCCGACATGCGGGGTATACGTATTGGTAAACATGCATATATTCACCGATTTTCCTCCTCACTGTTTTCCACCTCAAGGACAAGCCGGCTTTCCGTTTGGCCGCTGAAAACCCGGCGCCTGCAGCCGGTAATACGGATCTCGATATCCGGCGGATCTGCCCGCCACGCCGACTCCATCGTCACCCTTGCCCCGTTTTCGGTTTTTACGACAGATACCGACACGGGGCCATACGGCGTGGCCGTGGGCCCGAAAGACACTGTATTCCCGCCTTCGATCCATTCGGGAAACATGCCGGAACCGATGATCAGGCGACCCGGTTCTTCACGAACGAACATGTTTCGAATCATCATCAAAAATTCCGAAGCCGCCCAGCCGTGCTGCCCGTCCCCCATACAGCCGCCGCCGGTCAGCGGGTGTATGGCTTCCGGCCATTGTCCGGTCGGGGATGCCAGGTCAGCCACTTTTTCAACCAGGGGGCGATACCTTTCATCCCCGCAGCGCAAAAGGGTCTGGGCGATATCGAGGGTCAGGTAGGCATTGATCCCCGAATGGATCATGTCCTGAAAAAAGGCGCCTTCGTGAAAGCAGTGATCCATGAGATAATTGGCCGTGTTGATGATCCGGGTGTCCCCGGGCGGCAGCAGCTGGAGGGGGTAGTCCGCCACCAGGGAGCCTATGGCCCCGGCATCCATGCGGCGGTACGGCGATGCCGGGATGCACCCCCGGCTTTTATCTTCAGGAATATTGGCAATGGTTGAAAATATGGCATTTTCAAAATCCGCGGCATATTGTTTGAACTGATCGGCCTTTGCCGCAGAGCCGTAAAGGCGGTTAATGTCGGATGCCGCCTGCAGCCCGGCCAGCCCCCAGAAATCATCCCAGTAATAATAATCGTTGGGGCCCAAATGCTCCGCGGAAAAACCCGCTGGCAGCAAGCCTTCGTGGGGGGCGCCGGTTTTTTTCCGAACCCGTTTTTTTTCGATCCACATTCCCCCCTTGTAAAAGGCGTCCATCCATTTTCCCGACGGACGCCTGCCGCTGAGTTCAAGGTAGCGCCGCAGGATCCAGAGGACCTGGCCGTTTGAATCCCACTCCCCCTCCTGGCTCTGGAAATAACCGCTTAACTTCCTTCGCTCCGGAAACGTATCAAGCTTCCTGTAGGCGCGGTCCAGAAGGTTGACCCCCAGCATGGCGTTGATCATGAGGCACGCATCCCTGAACCAGAACCGGAAATACGTGTACGGCCCGGGAACCACCTCGCCCGCCGAAAGCAGCAGAAGGGTCTGCAGGGCTGTATCATAAAGGCGCTGCATCCGCTCATCCGGCACATCAAGACGGGCCGCCTGTTCAAGGTGTTTTTCCCAGGCCTCCGGCGCCGGGTTTGTTTTTGCCATACCGGAGGGCATATTTTGGGTCACATCCGTCATCACGCGGATTTTACGGGACTGGCCGGATATCGGGAAAAAAGCCGCGGCGGTGGCCAAGCCGACGTCGCAATACACGTTCTGCTGCGTTTCCGGCATATCCCACTTTTGATGGACATCGCCCGCATGATAACTGGAATAAAGCACCTTTTCGGGCGCCTCGTCAAGGTAAACCCTTGTCTGCCGGTTTACCAGCCAACACGGGACGTCCTCTTTCCGAAACGCGATGGTTTCAATAAACTGGATGCCTTCCGGGTTGTACGGGCGCAGGGCGACCACAAGCCATGCCGCCTTTTCGGAGGCGGCCTCAATATCCATGCAGGCATGGCTGCTTTTGTCGTCATTTTCCATGCTGACCGTGGTATCCAGCGAGACGCCGTCCGCCTCGATGCGGGTATCAACTTTAAGCGCGGGATCTCTTTTAATGACCTGGCGCGCACCTACCATGTGAGAAGGGATGAATTTCTCGCCGTCGGTGGTAATAATCCAGCAGTCAATGGACCAGCCGTCGTAGATCGGCGTGAACAACCCCTGCGGATCGACGATGGCGTACAGGGGGATGTCCGGATGACCAACGGCGGTCCAGTTCCTGTGGGTCAGGTTGACATGGGAGAATGAAAACGACCGCGGAATGAATGACAAATCCTTTGGATTGAACTGCCTCATCACCCAGTAGGGCCAGATCCAGTCCAGGTTGTACTGGATTGCCCGGGAGTTGATAAGACCGCGGGCATGAAAGATGATCCCCGCCCGCAGCAGTTCGATAGGCTCCTGAACTTCGGAAGGTTGCGCAAAACGGCGGACGCGGGCGATAAGGCTGAGCGGATCGATGATGCCGTAGCGCCTGGCGGCCCTTTTGACCAGAAATTTCCAGGGCAAGAAGCGTGTAATCATAAGCAAATAGTGTCCTTACGGTTCTGTGTGACTTATCTTCGGACCTTTACAACCAGGGGGAAAGATTTTTCGCCCCTACGGCGCCGCGGCAGGGTGCCGGACGCCTTATTGGCGATTGTTGACGATAAGGTCTTTATCGGTACCCGTCAATATGTTATTAGGTCAATAATAGGCATTGAAACCGCCCGTTGCCAATGCATATGGATAAACGGCCGGTCGTCGCCGGTTTTTATAAACCCGTACATTATCAAATCAACCATTCAGGAGCAACCCATGACCGACAACCCGGAAATCCCCCCGCAGAACAACGAAAACCATGATGAAGAAGACTTTGCATCGCTTTTTGAAAATTACATGAGCAATGTCAAAGACGATCTGAATGTGGGAGAGGAAATAAACGGTGAAATCATTTCCATCGGCGAACAAAGCGTTTTTATCAACACCGGCACCAAAGTCGATGGCGTCGTTGACCGACTCGAGCTTTTGGACGAAAACGACGAACTTTCTTACCAGGTGGGGGATGTTGTAAAGCTCTACGTCATTTCAATCGGGGACGGAGAAATCCGGCTTTCCAGGGCGATGTCCGGCCCGGGCAGTGAACACCGCCTCTTTGATGCCCATAAGCACGGCATCCCCGTTGAAGGCCGCGTGACAGAAACATGCAAGGGCGGATTCAGGGTCAATATCATGGGGAAAAGCGCGTTCTGCCCGGTCAGCCAGATCGACGTCGCCTACGTGGAACAGCCCGACGACTATGTGGACAACACCTACGAATTTTTGATCACCCGCA
>PUOB01000420.1 GCA_003551985.1 Desulfobacteraceae bacterium
CGTGGCATCGCCTGAAAAATATTTTTGTAAAGCTTGCTTTGATGGATGTTATCCGGTACTATTTGGCGGCGGGTTGTCAAAGACCTGCCTGGAAAACCCGTAAAATTCGTTTCGGGCTACGTTTTGGGCTGCGTTCCGGAAAGATCAATCAAACCGTCGGGGGTCCCAATGATCGAGTCCAAGTATTTGAAGGATAATGTTCAAAATATCCAGCGCCTTATGGCTATTCCCGGGCTGAAGGATTTCGAGACCCGCAACCTCTCAAAGCTTCTGCGGTTGAGTAAAATCCGCGAATACGAGGACGACGAGATCATTATCCGGGAGGGGGACAACGATCCCTGGCTCTATTTCCTTCTTAACGGTATGGTACGGATAAGCAAACGCGGCGTGGAGATCGGCCAGCTCTACGAGGTTGGCGAGATTTTCGGGGAGATGCGGATCGTGGATTCCATGGCGCGTTCGGCCACGGTGACGGCCATCGGCCCCACTGTCTGCCTGTGCGTGGACACGTCCGCAAAGGGACGGCTTTCCACCTCCGACGCGCGCGATGAACGGCTTGATTTCCTCCTGCTTCTATACCGGATATTCGCCGAGTATATGTCCATCCGCCTGCGCGCCAACAACGACGAACTGATCCGGGCCAAGCAGAGCATCGAAGAGCTGCGGCAATCCTATCACCGTTAGCATCCATGAAAAAGACCGTCTCCTTCACCCGAAACGCCGTCAACGTGTTTTTTCACATCCTCACCCGCTGCAACCTCCGGTGCCGGCATTGCTACATCAATCCGGGCCAGCACGGCAAAGCGGATCTCGATACCGACACCGTCATATCCTGGCTCAGGCTGTTTCGCGACGTGACCCGGAAGGGGCCCGCCGAAACGTCGAACCTCGTTCTCCTGGGCGGCGAGCCGACGCTCCACCCGGGGCTTCCCGAAGCCGTGGGGGCGGCGCGCCAAATGGGCTATGAATCGGTCACCATCGATACCAACGGGTATTTGTTCAACGATATTCTCGAAAAGGTAACCCCCGCGGCGGTCGATTATTTCAGCTTCAGCCTGGACGGGGCCACGCCGGAGACGAACGACCGTCTCCGGGGGGCGGGGAGTTACGCACGGTGTGTCGAAGGCATCCGGGCGGCGGTTGCAAAGGGATTTGCCGCAAGCCTCATTTACACGGTGAGCAGCGAGAATGCCCGTGAACTGCCCATGATGGTGCCGCTTTTAAAAGAGTTGGGGGTTAGCCGCTTTTTCATACAGGTTATCGGCATCCGGGGCCGTTCGGCACAGTTGGAAGGGTTCTCTTCGGAGGGTCCGCTTCAGCTGACCCGGGAGCAATGGGCGGCTGTGGTGCCGTCCGTGGCAAAGGCCGCGGCCGATGCGGGCATTACGGTGACCTACCCAAAGGTGTTTCTGGCGCCCGGGGAGCCGTTTGAATGCGCTGGGAACGTGGCTGAAAACTATTTCATCTTTCCCAACGGCCGGGTCTACCGGTGCCCCCTGTGCGAGGATTACCCCCTGCATGCCCTGGCCATTGACGATATGGGCCGCCTGGTGCCGACCGGCAAAATCAACGAGGCTGACCTGTTCTCCCTCGATATCCCGGAGGGCTGCGTGATCAACAAGCTGGTCCAGGGTGGCAATATCGACTACGACGAAAGCGGCCGCCCCCGTTGCCGCATCGCCTGCTGTCTGCTCAAGGAGGAGGTTTCCCCGGCATGACATTGCCCCGGCTTCGCAGTATGGTGTCCATTTTGCATCAAAAGCTTTCGGAAAAGGGCGTAGCCCATGCCCTGATCGGTGCCATGGCATTGTCTTTATACGGAATACCGCGTTATACAGCCGATATCGACCTGTTGTCCGATGAGCGCGAGCGGGGGGACATAGTGCATTTGATGGGGACGCTTGGCTTTGATTGTTTCCAGGATACGGGCGCTTTTGCCCAGTTTGATTCGGCTTTTGGCGTGTATGGAAAGGTTGATTTCATGTTCGTCCATACCGAGGAGGGGCGCGCTATCCTCGATCGGGCAGCCTTTGTCATGGATGGGGTCCTGGGCGAAATACCCGTGGTTCAGCCGACCGATTATGCCATTCTTAAGTTGATGGCCATTGCCAACAATCCGGATCGGAAAAATCGCGACACGGCCGACCTGGAAACGTTGTTCAAGGCCTTTGCAGCCGGTTTTACGGATTCGGGTTTCAAACCGATCGATGTGGCACAGCTAAAGATATTTGCCGAACGGTTCGGTGTTTCAGACCGCCTGGAAGCGCTGCTGCCGCAGCTTGATTTCAGGTGAAGCCTTTGAAACCTTTTTCCAGGGACAACGGAATGGGCCGAAAGTACGATAAAAAACAAAAAGATGCCGAGCGATTGGCGATCGTCGAGATGATCGAGGCCTCCATGGAAGAGGCCCGGAAAAAGGGCGAGCATCCATTGACGCCGGGATGCAGCTGCATCGTCTGCGTTATCAAGCGAAAACGTATCCTGGAGGGGCCTCCGAAGCCATGGCGTCACCGGTTGTGAGAGGCGCTGCGCTACCGGGCCCTGAAACGGGCGGGCGAAAGGTTTTTCGCCCTTAACCATTCGCCCACATAAGGCTGCCTATTGGTAGGCCGTCAAACATTGAACCGGAAGTTGATGATATCGCCGTCCTTCACGGTGTAGGTTTTCCCCTCCAGCCGGTAGGTGCCGGCTTTTCGGGCGGCGGCGGTGGATCCGGCGGCGATAAGGTCGTCATAGGCGATGATTTCCCCGCGGATGAAGCCTTTCTGGATGTCGGTATGGATTTTTCCCGCGGCTTCCAGCGCGCTGGTCCCTTTCTCAATGGTCCAGGCGCGCACTTCGTCCTCGCCCACGGTGAAAAAGGATAGCAGGCCCATGGTTTCATAGGATTTCCGGATGACGCGGTCGGTGGCAGGGGCACCGATATTGAATTCCGCAAGGAGTTCCGCCGCCTCCTCCGGGGGCATCTGCGCCAGCTCGTGCTCCAGTTTGCCCCGGATGATCATGGCACTCTCCCCGGCAAGAGCGCCTGTTTCGGCCATGTCGGGGGGAAGGGATTCGTCCTCGTCGGCGTTGTTGAACAACACCAGCACGGGCTTGGCCGAAAGCAGCGCATAGCCTTTCAGTTGTTTTGACCGGGCCAGTTCGGGGATGCGTCGAAGGGGGATTTCATCGTCGAGTGCGGTTTTGCTTTGAATTAGGAGGTCCTCCTCCTCGCGGTCTATGGCCTTTCCCCGTTTGGCGTCGGCCTCGAGGCGTTCAAGGCGTTTTTCCACCGTTGCAAGGTCCGTTAAAATCAATTCCTGGTCGATACCCCTGAAATCACCCGCCGGATCCGGCGCATCAAAGCCCA
>PUOB01000438.1 GCA_003551985.1 Desulfobacteraceae bacterium
AATCCGCAGCATCATTGAGTCTTACGGCGGCTTTATCGAGGTCCACGTGGCAACGCCCATCGAGGAATGCGAAAAGCGCGACCGGAAGGGCATGTACGCCAAGGCGCGCGCCGGGCTCATTTCCGGCTTCACCGGCGTGGACGATCCATACGAGATTCCGTCCAATCCGGAACTCAGCATCGACACGACCCACATGACCCCTGCCGAGGCCGCGCAGGAGGTCATGCTGTTTCTCAGCAACCGCGGATATATATGACGGCTTCGTTAAACGGCCAATATCTGCGTTGCGCGCAATCTTTGAAGAATCTCACGTACGACCAAGTACTATCGATTCTTCAAAAATGGCGCGCGCCTTGATCTTGGCCGTTTAACGAAGCCGTCTGAAGAGTGGGCGTTGGCGGCTGCCCATTGGCTATGAAACGGCGAGGAATCCGTATGTAGGGGCGAAAAATCTTTCGCCCGCCGTAAGGGCGAATGATAATTCGCCCTTACCTTCAAAGGTTGCACAAGCCTTGATCTTGAGCTTTTTTGTCACGCCCCTGGCGAGATAACGAAGCCGTCTGAAGAGTGGGCGTTGGTGGCTGCCCGTTGGCTATGAAACGTCGAGGAATCGGTATGTAGGGGCGAAAAATCTTTCGCCCGCCGCGTAGGGACGAATGATCATTCGCCCCTACCTTAAAAGGTTGCACAAGCCTTGATCTTGAGCTTTTTTGTCACGCCCCTGGCGTGATAACGAAGCCGTCTGAAGAGTGGGCGTTGGCGGCTGTCTATTGGCTATGAAACGTCGAGGAATCGGTATGTAGGGGCGAAAAATCTTTCGCCCGCTCAATCGGGCAAAAGATTTTTCGCCCCTACATACGCTTTAATTAAAACCACATTAACCAACAGCGAGCGGGCACCATGCAGAAGACCACAATCGCCGTCATCGGACTCGGATACGTCGGCCTCCCTCTGGCGGTGGCTTTCGGCCGGCATTTCACCACCATCGGTTTTGACATCAAAAAGGACCTTTTGGAATGCTTTCGGCGCCATGAAGACCCGATGGGTGAACTGACATCCGATGAAATGAAATCGGCGGACAAGCTGGAATTTGCAGACAGCCCGGAAAGGCTTGCCGAAGCCGGTTTCATCATCGTGGCGACCCCGACCCCAATCGACACCGCCCGCCAGCCCGACCTGGGCCCGCTTGTTTCCGCTGCGGAAACGGCCGGCCGCTTCATGAAGCGAGGTGCCACCGTCGTTTTTGAGTCCACGGTCTATCCCGGTGTGACCGAGGATATTTGCGTCCCCATCCTTGAGAAATATTCGGGGATGACCTGGAAAAAAGACTTTTACGTGGGGTATTCACCGGAGCGGATCAACCCCGGCGACCGGGCACATACCCTTGAAACCATCGTCAAGGTCGTGGCGGGCGACACCTCGGAGACACTCGAAAATATTGCCGGCCTCTACGAGACGATCGTTGAGGCCGGCGTGTTCCGGACCGAAACCATCAAGGAAGCCGAGGCGGCAAAGGTCATCGAAAACACGCAGCGTGACCTCAATATCGCGCTCATGAACGAGTTGGCGCTCATCTTTGACAAGCTGGGCATCGACACCCAGAACGTGCTGGCAGCGGCCGGTTCAAAGTGGAACTTTCTGCCGTTTCGCCCGGGCCTTGTGGGCGGCCACTGCATCGGCGTCGATCCGTATTACCTCACCTACAAGGCGGAAACGATGGGTTATCATCCCCAGGTAATCCTGGCGGGCCGTCGGATCAACGACAACATGGGAAAATTCGTGGCCGAGAAAACCGTCAAGCTCATGGCCGGCGCAAGCATCAATATCCGGGATGCCCGGGTGGCCATCATGGGGGTCACATTCAAGGAAAACTGCGCGGATACGCGCAACACGCGCGTGGTCGATATCATTGAAGAGCTTCAAAACTACGGCATCGAACCCCTTGTCCATGACCCGCTTGCGGATCCGGTCTATGCCCGGGACAACTATGGCATATCCCTTTGCGGGGCATCCGAGCTGACAGGGCTCGATGCCGTTGTCGTCGCTGTCGCCCATGACGACTACCGCCGCATGCACATTGACGAGTTCAGGGCCATGCTTACGGATAACGGCTGCCTGATCGACGTCAAGGGGATGCTGGACCCCAACGCCGTAAGGGAAAACGGCATTCATTTCTGGCGGTTGTAACCGGCTGCTACATCCGCGTAGCCGCCTTGTAATCGGCCGTCTGCCGGCCCAACCGTTGGGGAAGACCGGGATCGTCCAGCCCGTTTTCGATGGTCCGTTCAAACGCGCTTCCGATCACCACGCCGTCTGCCGCCAGCGCAACGGCCGCCACATCCGCCGGCGTGGATATCCCGAACCCCACGCATACCGGAAGCGTCGTCATCTGCTTCAGCCGCTCCACCTGACCGCCCGATTCCCGGGCATCCAGGCCCGCACTTCCAGTCACCCCGGTCTTGGATACCATGTATATGAATCCCGCTGAATCAGCGACAATTTGGCGCATGCGTTCATCCGGGGTCGTCGGCGCCACCAGTCGTATGAAAGGCAGCGGGTCGCTCATCCATTCCCTTGTCATTTCATCGGATTCCTCCGGCGGCAGGTCCACCACCAGAACCCCGTCCGCCCCTGCGGAGACGAAATCCTCATAAAACTTGCGAATCCCGTAAGCGTAGATGGGATTGTAATAAGAAAATACGATAATCGGAATATCAATATGGGTTTGCCGTATGATTTCAATCATATCGCGGACCCTGCCCAGCGTCATCCCGCTTTTAAGCGCCCTTGCCGACGACCGTTGGATCACCGGTCCGTCCGCCGTGGGATCGGAAAACGGCACCCCCAGCTCCAGGATATCAAGGCCGTTTTCAATCATGTGGTGGATGATTTCCAGCGAGCGGTCCATATCCGGATCGCCGGCGGTCACGAACCCCACCAGCGCCTTTTCATTGATTTCGGCCAGCCGTTTGAAAGTCTTATCAATTCTGGTCATAATCATTTCCGCCTTTCATTCCCCTTTATTTCATCAACGCCGGCCACGATGCCCAGGTCCTTGTCCCCCCTGCCGGACAGGTTCACCACGATAATATCGTCCGAACCCCGCTTCGGCGCTTCCTGCATGGCGCAGTACAGGGCATGCGCGCTTTCCAGTGCGGGTATGATCCCCTCCACCCGGCAAAGCGTCTCAAAGGCGTTCATCGCGTCATCGTCATTCACGGACATATACCCAATGCGCCCCAAATCCTTGAGCAGGGCATGCTCGGGCCCCACGCCGGGATAATCCAGGCCCGCGGATATGGAATGGGCCTCCTTGATCTGTCCGTGCGCGTCCTGCAGCAGGTAGG
>PUOB01000070.1 GCA_003551985.1 Desulfobacteraceae bacterium
CCACCGAGAGCCGGGGCCGAACTCCCAACCGCAGGGTGGTGGCATTTCCGACGGGCTAATGGATGCACTGAACCACGGCAACCGCATTCCCATCATCATCGACGGCCATGATAAAGCAACGGACCTCCCTGTGCTGCAATCTTTCGATTTTACCGGCTTCATAGGCTCCGGGATACAGTTCCGGATCGTTTATGCCTGCAATACGAATGGATTGAACATTGCCATACTTGTTTTCATTGAACTTGCCGGTATCCAGCACCTTTATTTCAAAGGTGTCCCCGGCCACAATACTCGTTACAACGCCACGAACGCTGTCCTGCATTTGCCCCTCCCGCACGATATAGTGCAATGATGATGGCTCATCCCATAAGCGCTGGCCTAATATTGATGGCACCGTAAAAAGTCCAATATCTGCGTTACGCGCGATTTCCGAAGAAATTCACGTACGGCTAAGTACGCTCAATTCTTCAAAAATCGCGCAAGCCTTGATCTTGGACTTTTTACGGCACCATCCGAAAACCGACTTTTTACAAGACTATCAATATTGACGGATTCGTAAAAAGTCTCGAACCCAGGCTTGTCAAACTTTTCAGAACCGTAGGGGCGAATGATTATTCGCCCGCCATAAGGGCGAATGATTATTCGCCCCTACAAAGATCCCGTCGTGAATCGGGAGACAAAAGCCGACTTTTTACGAAACTTTCAATATTTCCCGGCCAGTGATCCGGTTACCATACACGCTCGGCTCCCGGTGGCCCCATGGGTATTCCAAGCAACAAACATGCCATCGGGGCCGGCGCCAGAAAATAATATAACTACTCGATATAAATCAAAATAAAATGTTAGCAGCTTCTTCTGTAACCACAACTGTTACTTTTTGTTACAGTCCATGCGGCTGCGCTGTTACGATTTGTAACAACATGCTGTAAAAATTAAAAATTCAACTTTTGACATGGACATGACGGGCCGTTTTTGATATTTGCTGCAGAATGGATAAACCTAAAATTCTACTCATTGACAACAACGAAAATTTTCTGGAGCTGTTCCGCCGTCTTCCGGAAGCGAATGCGTATGAGATCATTCCGCTAACCGCAGCGGGTCCGGCGCTCGACTACCTGCGCAAGAACGGGGTTGACGTTATTGTATCGGACGTTGAGATGCCGCAGATGACCGGCACCGAACTTCTCCTGCGGATACAGGACATGAACCCGGATATCCCGTTTATTCTGATCACCGCCTACGGTTCTTCGGAAAAGGCGATTGAAGCGATTAAACAGGGCGCATTCCATTATTTTGAAAAACCGATCAACGACCGGATCGATCTTTTCTGGTCGACCATCCGCGAGGCGGTTGAAAAACGCCGGATGCGCGGCGCGCTGGAATCCCTCCGCAGGGAAAAAGCGCTGAAGTCGAACCGAGTGACGTCCCTTATCGGCGCCTCGGCAGGCATCAAAAAAGTTCGTGAACTCATCGACGTTGTGGCCGGGCTCAAGGTTACGGTTCTCATCTCCGGTGAGACCGGAACCGGCAAGGAACTGGTGGCCCGGGCCCTGCACGATGGAAGTCCACGGTGCGAAAACGGATTTTTTGCTGTCAACTGCTCTGAATTCGCGCCCGGACTGGTGGAAAGCGAGCTGTTCGGCCATGAAAAAGGGGCGTTTACCGGTGCCGTGGCCAAAAAAAAAGGATTGTTTGAAATTGCCGATAAGGGAACGCTTTTTCTGGACGAGATCAGCAGCGCGCCCATGCCCCTTCAGGCAAAGATACTGCGCGTCCTGGAAGCCCGGGAATATAAACGGGTCGGCGGTACATCGAACCTCTATTCGGACTTCCGGATTGTTGCGGCAACCAATGTCAATCTTGCGAAAGCTGTTGCCGAGGGGGCGTTCCGGCAGGACCTGTTGTATCGCCTCAATATGTATGTCATTGACATCCCGCCCCTGCGCGAACGGAAAGAGGACATACCACTGCTTGCGGAATACTACTTCAAGCGATTCAAGGCAGCTTACCACCGTCAACACGAAGGAATCTCTCAAAGCGCCATGGATGCCATCATCTCCCACGATTGGCCCGGAAATGTCAGGGAGCTGGTCAACGCCATCGAGCGCGCGGTCATCACGGGCCGAAAAACCCTGATAACCACCCGCGACCTTCCCTTTCAATCCAGGGCACCGGCAACGCTTTCCAGCATGAACCTCAAGAAGATGGAAAAATACCTGATCGGGCTGGCGCTTAAAAAAGCGGGGTTCAACAAAACCCGTGCGGCTGAAATGCTTGGCATTGCCAGAAAAACGCTCATTGAAAAAGTAAGGCGGTACGAAATTGCCGAAGGCGATTAAAAATCCGCAGCGCCGGTCTCCCGTCGGCCTCATCACCGTTGCTGCAGCCACAACGATGGTGTCCGGCGCTGCGTTTTATTATGCGGCCCAAAAAACCGGGACGGGCATTTACCCGTGGGTCCTGTCCGGCGCTGCGGCCGCATGCATCTCGTGCCTGGGTGCAGCCCTTGCATGGTGCATATGGCATGGCAAGCAAAACCCGGCTGACGCTGACCATCTCCGGGACCGGCTGATAATGGCGGGGGCCGGCCGAAAGCTCGGGCATGAAGCGCATAACTTTCTCAACAACGCGGACCTCGTTGTCCATGGCTTGAAAAACGAGCCCCTGAGCCCGGGAGGAAAAAGGATACTTCAGCTCCTTACCTGGGAAAGCACCCGGTTCAAGACATATATTCAAAAATACAGGCGGATTTTTAAGCACCCCGAAATGTTCGATACAAGGCGCCGGGATATTTTGCCGGTGATTAAAGGTGCGGTGTCAAGCTGGACTCCCGCCGGGGAGCGGCCGGCAGCAATGGCGCGCGTCGAATGGCCCGCCGCCCCCGCCATGGTTCGCATGAACCCCACGCTGGTGCGGGAGGCCGTGGCTCGCCTTCTGGCGCTTATATCGCACAAGGCGGCAAAAAAGCACGCCGCGGAAATCAAAGGCCGGATTGAAGGCGGCAAGCTCACTGTTGTCCTGGCCCATGCGGACCTTGGGCGGGTAAAAACGGAAAACGTGGATCTGTCGGAACCGTTTAATGCGTCAGAGGCTTTATCAAGCTTGTTTGTCGCGAGGATTATCGTTGAGGCGCACGGCGGAACGCTCGGCTGTATTGAAGACCCTCAGGGGAAGCCCGCTTTTGAGATAATGCTGCCCCTTTCGGGGGGGTAAAGCTGATAGTCTCGTAAAAAGTCGGGCTTTGTCTCCCGATTCACCACGGGTTGTTTGTAGGGGCGAATAATCATTCGCCCTTATGGCGGGCGAATGATTATTCGCCCCTACGGTTCTGAAAAGTTGCACAAG
>PUOB01000177.1 GCA_003551985.1 Desulfobacteraceae bacterium
AAACGGGGAATCTGGCTGTTTTCCTTTGCGTGGTTGAGCATCCAGAAGTTGGAGCTTACGGTGGATGTCAGAAAAACCCCGTTGTCGGCCATCATTTTCAACGCATCATCGTCTGCAAGGGTGGCGTGTTCGATTGTCCGAACGCCGGCGCGGACGGCGTTTTTGATTCCTCTTGCGCCGTGGGCATGGGCCGCGGTATGCTTTCCGGCTTTTTCGCCCTCGTTTACGACCGCCCGCATTTCATCAATGTCCAGTTGGGCGGCGCCCGGAATCCCCTCCGGGTTCATGATGGCGCCGGTGGCCATGACTTTCAGCACGTCCGCGCCTTCCTTGAGCTGCTCCCTTGCAGCCCTGCGGTTTTCATCGATACCGTCCGCTTCCCGGTAAAGGCCCCTGAAATATTCATTGCCCGCTGCCAGCATGCAGATGATCCTGCCGCTGGAAAGAATCCGGGGGCCCACGATAAGGCCGGTTTCAACGGCTTTTTTTACGGCAATATCAATGTAATTGCTTGAACCGGCGTTTCTGACGGTCGTGATGCCGGACCGCACGGTATTGGCCATTTCCCTGGCCGCCCGGATGGTCCGCAGCTTGTCCTCAACCAGGCTTTCATGGTATGTGTCGGCCATGCCGTGCATGTCCATATGAATATGCGCATCGATCAGGCCGGGGATCACAAATTTTCCCGTCAGGTCGTAATGTTTTGCGTCTTCGGGCAGCAGCACCCGGCCCTTTTCCCCCACCGCGGCAATGCGGTCGTCATCAAACACCATCACCGCATTTTCGGTGAACTCTCCCGTGCCGTCGATAAGGGTCATGCCTTCCAGTACGGTATGCATTGCCAGTCCTTGTTTATTTTCATTTATCCGGCCCATGCCGAAAGCGCCGCACCGCATGGGCCGGGGAATCAGGGCAGGGTTTCAGGGTTATCCGGATTTGATCGGTATATACCTGGATTGCGCCGTTTTTGCTTTTTTCATCTTAAGGATATGTTTTATAATAATCACCTTCACTGATTTTGTCAAGATGAGTAGTTGTATCAGAGTGTTAAATATGTCGGTCTCGTAAAAGGTCGGGTTGCGACTCCCGGTCCGCCACGGGTTGTTTGTAAAGGCGAATGATTATTCTACAGGGTCATAGGATGTGCTGACGAAGGAAGCGCATCGATAAAGCAAACGCCCGGCTTAGTGACCGACACTTGGGATAAAGACACGTCCTTTTAACACAACCAGCGCCAAAAAAATGATTGATTATTATCGCATTTCATTTTTCGAACCCGAATACCTGCGTATCAAAATGACCAATTACGTGAGGGGGCGGGGATGTTGTCCAGGGCAACATCGGGAGGACTTGGTGATATCTCATGGCGAAGTGCAGCAAATCATCCTGGACTGTTTGAATCCCGCCGGTAGGCGGGACGAGTTTCCAGGATGATGCGGAACGAGCCATAGAGATATCCCAAGTTCTCACGGTTGCCCGGACAACATCCCCGCCCCCTCACGTAATTGACCGAAAGGCGCATCATCTTAATCATGGCGTCCGTGGCGATCAGACGACTTTCTAAAACGGCCAAGCAATTGAATACGTCCTGTAGAATTTTTCAATGATTGCCCAAAGGTCCGGCGGAAGGACTGTTTTTACCCCCTGGACGATATCCGCTGGAACGGGGCCGTAATATGCCTCGGCAATACCGCCGCAGATGCAGGCCAGGGTATCCGCGTCCCCGCCCAGGGACACCGCGTTTCGCACGGCATCCTCGTATGATTCCGACTCCAGAAAGCAGATGATCGCCTCCGGGACCGTGCCCTGGCAGGATACGTCAAACCCATAGGAAGGCCTTATACGATCCAGTGTGCGGTTCAGGTCATAACCGAACCGGTCTTCGACCTCTTTTTTGACCCGTGCCTTGTCCCCGGCGGTGCGGGCAAAAAAGACCGCCGCAGCGGCAGCTTGGGCACCTTTGATGCCTTCCGGATGGTCATGGGATATGGCGGCGCTGAAGGCCGCTTCGTCCAGGACGGTCTTTATGTCGGTAAAGGCGAATCCGACCGGGCTGACGCGCATGGCGGATCCGTTTCCCCAGCTGTTGTAGGGCGCCGGGTCTTCGGACATGAGCCAGCGGGCAAAAGAGCCGCCGTAGCCGGCATCGGGATAGCGCCTGCCGGTTTCCCATACCCGCCGGCGGTAGTCGCCGTCCGTCAGTATGGCCTCGGCGACCGCTATGGTTAAAACGGAATCGTCCGTAAAACGGCAGGCGGGATTGAACAGGGGAAACGTCTTTGTCTTGATGGGATGGGCTTCGTAGACGGAACCGATGATGTCCCCGGCGATTGCTCCGATCATTTTTTGTCCCTCCGTTTTCCATGATTGTTATACATAATTTAGTTCTTGTCGCCCCGTCTGTCATGTGAGAATAATAAAGGCATGAATAAACAAGGGGCTAAAAAAAAATATTACGCGGTTTTCAAGGGTCGCAAGCCGGGCATCTACACGTCGTGGTACGGCGATAACGGCGCGTTTTCACAGATCAACAAGTTTCCGGGCGCGGTTTTCGAGGGATTTTCAACAAGACAGGCGGCCGAGGATTTTCTTCGCCGGAAACGGGACGGGGAGGACTTGCAGCGACGGCCTGAAACGCAACAGCCGCTTTTTGAGAATGCGGATACCGACGACCCCCCGGATGAACCCGGAAACGCGCAGGTGGTTATCCACACCGACGGCGGGGCCCTCAACAATCCCGGCCCCGGCGGATACGGCGCCGTTATTGATGACGGCAGCAAAAGAGTCGAGCTTTCCGGCGGCTATCGGCGGACGACCAACAACCGCATGGAGCTTATGGCCTGCATCAAGGCCCTGGAGGCCCTGGAAGCACCGTCGGAGGTGACGCTTTATAGTGACTCAAAATACGTGGTGGACGCCGTTGCAAAGGGATGGGCGGAAAAATGGCGGAAAAATGGCTGGATGCGAAACAAGACCGATAAGGCATTGAATCCGGACCTTTGGGAAAGGCTTTTGAACCTGCTTGACCGGCACCGCGTGACATTCCGGTGGGTGAGGGGGCATTCCGGAAATCTTGAAAATGAACGCTGCGATGAACTGGTGCGCATGGAGTCGGCAAAAACCAATCTCCCCCCTGATAAGGCCTATGAAGACCAGGACGCGTAAGCCCCTTGCCGGCTCATTGATCCATGGCGTCATGCCCTTCCATTAACGCAATGCCCAGATCAAGGGCTTTCATGTTGATTTCGTGAAAGGACGCCCTGAAACGCTCCCGGATAAGGCGTTTAACCGAATCGGGGCGGACGTATTCCGTCAGCCTTACAATGGCGC
>PUOB01000240.1 GCA_003551985.1 Desulfobacteraceae bacterium
ACCAGCATAGGCGCGACATGGTCGTCTTGTTCGCCGGATTTCGGCATCAAGTCGATACTCGACCGCTTCGGCCAGATCGAGCCGGCCGTTTTGTTTTGCGCGGATGGGTATTTTTTCAAAGGCAAGCAGATCGACTGTCTTGAAAAAGTCAGGCAAATCGAGGCAAGCATTGCCTCGATTAAAAAGATTGCAGTTGTTGGTTATGCAAACCACCCGCCGGATCTTGCCGGCATTGAAAAGGCGGTTTTGTATGATGATTTTAAGCATACGCATGCAACCCAGGTCGAATTCGAACAACTCCCGGCGGACCATCCCCTTTATATCATGTACTCATCCGGGACCACGGGCCTTCCCAAGTGCATGGTCCAGGGGGCCGGCGGAATACTGGTCAACCAGTTGAAGGAGCTGGTTCTGCACACCGACGTTGGGCGCAGGGACGTGATTTTTTACTTCACGACCTGTGGTTGGATGATGTGGAACTGGCTCACCGCATCCCTTGCCACCGGCGCTGCCATGGTCCTCTACGAAGGAAACCCCTTTTACCCGGATGAGCGGGTGTTGTGGCAAATGGCCGACATGGAAGGCGTCAGTGTATTCGGCACCAGTGCAGGATATATTTCCGCACTCAGGAATACCGGTTTCAGACCCGGAGACGCGTTTGATCTGACAAGGCTGAGGGCGGTCCTTTCCACCGGATCACCGCTCCTTGAGGAAGGGTTCCGGTTTGTCTACGACGCCGTGAAAAAGGACCTCCAGCTTGCCTCGATTTCAGGCGGTACGGATTTAAACGGCTGTTTTGCACTGGGCAACCCCATGGGCCCGGTCTACACAGGTGAGCTGCAGTGCCGGGGGCTTGGCATGAAAGTCGAGGCGTTCGACGAAAGCGGTAAATCCGTTTTAAACCGGCAGGGCGAACTGGTCTGTACGGCCCCGTTTCCTTCCATGCCGCTTTATTTCTGGAACGATGCGGACGGGTCCAAATACCGGTCCGCATATTTTGACGTGTATCCCGGCGTTTGGCGGCACGGCGATTATATAGAGATATACGATCACGGGGGGGTTAAGATCTACGGCCGCTCGGATGCCACCCTGAATCCGGGCGGCGTGCGGATCGGGACCGCTGAAATCTACCGCGTCATTGAAGAATTTCCGGAAATCCAGGACAGCCTCGTCGTCGGCCGGAAAGTAAGAGGGGATGAAGAAGTGATCCTGTTTTTGAAAATGGCCGAAGCCCGCCGCCTGACCGAAGAGCTCAAGCAAAGCCTGCGGCAAAAACTCAGAAACGAAGCGTCTCCTCGCCATGTGCCGGCAAAAATTATTGACGTTCCGGATATTCCATACACGCTCAACATGAAAAAGGTCGAGATTGCCGTTAAGAACATCCTGGAAAACAAACCCGTCACCAATCGGGAGGCACTCATAAACCCCGAGTGCCTGGATTATTATGCTGCCATCGATTGACGGCTTCGTAAAAAGTCCAATATCTGCGTTGCGCGCAATTGTAGGGGCGAATAATCATTCGCCCGGATAGCGGGCGAAAGATTTTTCGCCCCTACACGAAGAGGTTGCACGCGCCTGGATCTTGTCACGCCTTGGCGTGATTACAAAGCCGTCTGAAAACGACTTTTTACGACGCCATTATCGATTCATCCGGAAACGATTGAAATCCGTCTAATCATTCGTCGGTTTGATGTCAATTAAGTGTTGCATTTAATATACAGGTGTGTATAAAATGCAACACACTTCATGTCAGAGAGCAGCCCGAAACCCCTTCTTTTAAGCGAAAACGCCTTGTGGTACTGAATTTGCAAGAAATATTGGAAGATACCATGCGTTGCTGCCTGTTCATTCAATCTTTCATTCAATATAATGACCACCAAAGAGGTGCTCTATGCAGGAAAAACCCGCCGGAAGCGGCATAAAAAAATTTATCGAAGCATATGATTGTATGAAGCGCGCAAATGGTGAGCCGTGCCGGATGGATGGCGCCATGCTTTTAAAAATGATTCAGAAAACCAATTTTGAAGACATGTTACGGAAAATGAAAGATTACGAAGACTGCGAACGCAAATTCGCCGGCATCGAGTCCCGTATTCTTTCCACTCATACTGTGAAAGATTTTTTTGATTGCCTGCTTCCGGAAATTAAAAAGGCATTTGACATCCCTTACATCTGGATTACTTCGATTAATCACAGCACCTTTGCACACGTTTTAAAAAATACCCCGGCCCATGATATCATACGTAAAAATGCCGGTTTTATTGATGCCCAGGCGTTTGATGCGTTTTTTAAAAACGGGCCCAAGCCCATAGTCGTCGGTCGTTACAGTGCTCCCTATGCGGCGTTTTTTCCTGAAAACCATTCATTTGCGGTGCGCTCCATGGCGATCGTGCCTATGTACGTTGACGGTAAAGTGGCCGGATCTTTGAATTTCGGGCATTTCGTTTCCAACCGGTTTGTTCCGGGTATGGACACGAGCCTGATCCAGCAGCTCATGATAAAGGTGTCCCTGAGTCTTTCCAGGATTGCCGCCCATGAACGGGTCGGCCATATGTCGCAACAGGATTCGTTGACGGGACTGCTGAACCGGCAAACGCTGATGTCTGAACTGGACAATGCCTTGGGGCGGTCCGTGGGGCAGGGAAAGAATCTTTCGGTTCTGTTTCTGGACCTGGACGGGTTCAACGGCTTAAACAGGATTTATGGGCACGAATATGGCGACATGGCCGTTCAGTATGTGGCTGAAATCATTGCGTCCGTTTGTCATTGCGAGGATTTGGCCGCCCGTTTCACAGCTGACGAGTTCGCCCTGGTCCTGCCCGGCTCGGATGCCGATGCTGCAGAAGCCCTTTTTCGGCGAATTCAGGATCACCTCGATGAATCACCGTTTGATTATGGCGGGATCAATTTTCGCCTGATTTTGCATTACGGCATTGCCTCGGCGGATGAACACGGCATGGAAAGCGCCGGGCGTCTGCTTAAAACCGCCTATAACCGTCTGGATGATTCAAAGCCGGACAGCCATAGACCCGCAACGCGTGCAGACAAGGCATTGATCTACAAAATCAACGCTTCCTGAATGATCGCAACGCTTTCCCAACAAGTGCCGGATGTCTTGGAGGCGCTTCTTTTGGGGCACCCTTCCTTCATAACGCAGATATTGGACTTTTACGAAGCCGTCCTGTTTTAATTTGACAGTCTCGTAAAAAGTCGGTTTCCGACGGCTTTGAAAAAAGTTCAAGATCAAGGCTTGCGCGATTTTTGAAGAATTGAGCGTACTTAAGTGTACGTGATATTCTTCGGAAATCGCGCATAACGCAG
>PUOB01000134.1 GCA_003551985.1 Desulfobacteraceae bacterium
CGAGACACTGCCGGTGGCAGGCGTGGCCCTGATCACCCCGTGGGACAATCTGCCGGACCTGGCGCAGGCGTTGTACTGGTACCTGCCTGCGCGCTGGCTGATCAGGGATCAATACGACAACCGGGCCAACCTGAAGGGTTACCCGGGTCCGGTGGCGGTATTGATTGCCGGGCGCGACGAAATCATCCCCCCGGACCACAGCCGCCGTTTATATGACGCATTGCCGGCGCCCAAACGGCAGTGGCTATTTTCGGGTGCCGGGCACAACAGCTGGCCGATTGACCCCTCTGCCTCGTGGTGGGACGAAGTTTTGGCGTGGCTGGATGCCCATGGGAAGCACAGACACGCCTCGATCACCTGGTAGACCGGAGGGTGCCCAGCCATGTCGTTTCTTCAATAATGCGTCTTGTCGCCGCTTCCCCTTCCCGAATCAAATCCTGGACAAGCCCGCGATCGGTTCGGTTGTAAGCCGCCAGCGCAGGTGCAATAATCAGATCGGCTTTTTGTGTCTGTATGCGGGTCGCATTATCAATGGCGATATCGATCGCATTAATCAGCACATCGATCAAATCTCCGGGCTTCTTGAATTTCCTGCCGGCATTGAGATCAACCCCGATAACGGCATCCATATTCAGTGCAAGAAGCGGGGAAATGGGCACGTTCTCCATGAGACCGCCATCTACCAGCGTCCGGTCGTCGATTTCCACGGGGATGAAGATCCCCGGCAAGCATGTGCTCGCCATTACAGCCGGGGCCACATCTCCTGAATCCAGGATAACCTTTTCAAAGCGGCCCACATCCGTAGCCACCACGGAGAGGGGAATATGAGCGTCCCTGAATTGAACATCCCCCAAGACATCTTTGATCATTTTGCCCATTTTTTCATTGGACAGAAGTCCAAACCGGGAAAACGCAAAGCCGGAAACATCCAGCCAATCGAGGTCCACCGCGATCTCTTCAATGTCATCGACTGAAACACCAAAAGCATACAGGGCAGAGACAAAAGCGCCGATACTGGTTCCGCTGATGGCGGTGAATGCAATATTTTCCGCTTCGAATGCCTTTAATACGCCTATATGCGCGGCACCGAGGATCGACCCGCCGCCAAGGGCAATGCCGATTTTTGATTCCTTTGTCATGGCAAGATCCTTGTCATCTTTTGAAGTTTTCAGCCGCCTTTTTAAAATAACGGCACGCGCTGCGCTGTCAAATTTCGCTTTATAATAATCGGCGCATGTTGTGTCTTGACAAGCGTCTGTTTTGGACATAATTGACGTTTATATAATATCGCTTCTGTCGTTTTCTATAAAAATTTGTTTTGATGGAGAAGGCAACAATGACAATGAGACCGGTTTACACGTTTTCCGGATGCCTGCTGATTCTTTTTTTTACCGCTGCGATCGGTCTTGTCGGCTGCGACAGCAGCAGCAGCAACGGCACAACCATACGGGCGCCGTTAAGTGAAGAAAACGTTGAGTCGACCCTTGAATGGGTCGAAGATTCCGTTACCGGCTGCCGGCTGGTTGATGCATCCATGGCATCGGCGCCGCTTGCCCTCATGCAGAAAGTTGCAAGCGATGACAGGCTTTCCTCTCAAATGAGAGCGGCCGGGCTGACGTCGTCCGATGAGTTATTGCCCGGCAACTGCGGCGGTGAACTGCGCATTACCCGGCGGCATGGCGAAGCCGATGGCCTGAAGGACGGTCATAGCAAGACGACCTATGATTTTGACGACTTCAGATTCTGCTTCAGCGATGAAAACAGCGGCGATGAGCTGGAATTCAAAATTGACGGCACGTTCATTGACTATGAAAAAGGCACGCCGGGCGATGATGGCCCCATTGTTTATAAACGCACGGCTGAAACGGCGGGCAAGATTACGGTGAAAACGCCTGATGGCGTCATATCCGTTATTTTGGATGATTTAACCCAAACATATGGGAAGCCGGGCACAGGCGGGCCGGGAATTCCGGACAGCCAAAACCCGGATGCCATTACAATAAAGGAGCTGATCCTTAACTTTGAAACCGAAGGCGTCAAGCACACGATCAGGCGCGTTGCGGCAGACGTCTATGAAAACGAGGACGGCAACGATGTAATAGAGATCTATAAAGGCCGCTATTACACAAAAGTACCGAATACGAACATCATGGCCTACCTGGATATTTATACCACCCGACCGCTCATTGTCGATTCCGGCGACGGCCATTTGATTGAAGGCGCCCTGGCCTTTAAAGGGGCGCGGGGGGACATCGTTGAAGTGTCGCCCGGGACGACAAAGGGTCTTTTCGTGATGACTCGCAACGGCAAGGCGCTCGACCGGAACATGGACTGTTCCGACGTGGACATCCCGCTGCTGGATATGCTGATGGGGCTTGATTAATGACGATTCCCTATCGAACAATAAAAAACCCATTATTTGAAAAAACGACCGTTTTTTTTATCGCGGCGATTCTATCTATAATCGCGCTTTATGCCTGCAAAGATGACGACGATAAGGACGAAAAAAAGACGATTCGCTTTGCGATTATTGCCGACCCCCACCTGTATGCCACTGAACTGGGCACTACCGGTCCGGATTTCGAGGCCTACGTCCAAGAACAGATTAAAATGCTCAAACACAGCGAAGTCATTTTTGAAGAGGCGATCCGGCGGCTCATGGAGGTTGACCCCCAGCCGGAATTCCTGCTGATTCCCGGCGACCTCACCAAGGACGGCGAAGAAGAAAGCCACCTGAAAATGGCAGGCTACCTCGAGGAGGTCAAGGCTTCCGGAATCGAGGTTTTTGTGGTCCCCGGCAATCATGACGTGGACAATCCCGAGGCGTCCGCTTACGGCAGCTACGGATCGGTCAGGGTTTACAGCCCGGATGCGGATTCGTTTGCCGGGATTTACGAACCATACGGTTACGGCCAGACAATTTCCCGCGACCCCCACTCCTTAAGCTACGTGGCGGAACCGGCCCCGGGTTTGCGACTGCTTGCCATCGACGCCTGCCGATACGAGGAACATGGCGATGAAACCCACATTGAAGGCGGCCGGGTAAAACCCGAAACCATGGAATGGCTCCTTGACAACCTCAACGACGCGGCGGATGCCGGCAAAAGCGTCATTGCCATGATGCACCACGGGCTTGTCGAGCATTTTAAGGGACAGGGGGAGTATACGTACGACTTTATCATCGAAGAGTGGGATGAGATCGGATATGATCTTGCCCACGCCGGCATGAATGTCATTTTTACCGGCCACTGGCATTCCCAGAACATTACGCACCGGCAGTGGGATGACGACACCTTTGTGGTTGAGGTCCA
>PUOB01000154.1 GCA_003551985.1 Desulfobacteraceae bacterium
CGAGGATCACCATTCTCGGACCGGTGCTGCTGCCCGATCCCACGGCAACGAGCGCGTGCATCTTGTTTTTCCGGATGGTCCTGTCATCCAGATCGACGATGGTGAGATTCTCCTTGTCCCCCGCCTTTACGATGGACCGGGCGAACATGTCCGGCCGCTTGTCGTTCGGAGGGGCACTGACCCACTCCCGGGCCATGATCGTGCCCCTGCAGATGGTTTCAATCTTTTGCGCTGCGCCCGGAAATGTTTTCCGGCGGGCTTTTTCAACATGAAAGGCGATTTCCGACAGCGGCTTGTTCTTTTTTTCCCGTTTGTAGAGGTCGAACAGGTGATTGCCGAGCACGGCGCCTTCCATCATGGCGTGAATGCGCTCGTTGGGGCCCCGGGCAACAAACACGATATCGCTTAAATTCGCCTTGATGGCCCGGTTCACGGCCTTTCCGGCAGCGGCGCGAAACGCCTCGGCATCGGCTTTTTCGATCTTCCCCACCCCTGTAAAAAGCACCCGGTCCGCATCGATGCCATCAGGTCCATAGAGCATCAGCTCCTGGCCGGAACCGCCGGTAAACTCCGGATAAAAATCAATTTTCCGGGTCAGTTCAGCCAGGACCCGGTCTTTGGGAAAAGCGGCATCTTCAATGACGGGAATAATCAACAAATCGGTTTTCAATTCTGCAAGATCGCCGGTTTTGACGCTCAGCAATGGCTACTCCTTTTTATTAAAATTTAGAATTGACGTTCATTTTGTATCGCCTCCCATGCCTCCTGAACTTCCCGGAACCGGTCGCCGGCATAGGCGATAAAATCATCGGGAAGGTTTTTGGCGGCGATGGTGTCGGGGTGATATTCTTTCACTTTTTTCCTGTACTGCCGCTTGATCGTCTCGTCCGAATCGTCGGGTGAGCAACCCAGAACGGAATAGTGCCGGCTTTGTGCCGCTTTCACGTGCCGGGCCCGGAGGTTCATGTAGGCGGCATGCGGTATCCGGAAAATGCCTGCCGCCTCGGCTATCAACGCATCCTGGTTTTTGTGAGGTGCGCCGTCCGACGCGGCAACGCGCAGCATGATGTCGATTTGGGCTTCCAGCATTCGGGGCTTGCCCTGAAACTCACTGTAAAACTGCCGGGCAAATCCTTTAAACGGCTGCCCTGTGTTTATGGACTGCCGGAAGATTTGCTCGGCCACCATGCGGCTTTGCGCGTTTAAGCCCAAATCGCGGGTCATGAAGGATCGCACCGTTTCCAGTTCGGGCTTTGTCACCCGCCCGTCGGCTTTTGCAATTTTTCCGAGCATCGAAAATGCGGCCACGAAAAACGTGAACTGACCGCGTTGGGCCGGGCCAAGGGTTGACTCATTGATAATGACCCTTTGCCTGCCCACGCCGTCCGAATCGAACATGTGGCCGAAAGCCGCACCGGCAACCGCGCCCAGTGGTCCACCGAGCACGAAGCCGATGCCGCCGCCGATCATTTTACCCATCCATCCCATGTATATTATTGATTCCTTTACTGTATCAGCTCGCGTCGCAGCATATCCATTGCGAGATACGCGAAAATTTCCTTGTTGGCGCATCTGTCCCTGAAAGGCAGGACGCGCCGTTTTGAAACGGTTCGGTCCGGGCCGGCCACGGCAGCACATATCGTTCCAACGGGCTTTTCTTCCGTGCCGCCAGACGGGCCTGCAATACCCGAGGTGGCAATCCCGTAGTCCGCCCCGGCGATACGCCGGATGCCGGCGGCCATTTCCCCTGCTGTCTGTTCGGATACCGCGCCGTAATGATCGAGAGTATCCGGCGAAACACCTAATATAGCAATTTTTGCATCGTTTGCATAGGTAACCGCGGACAAAAGAAAATAATCGGAACTGCCGGGCACATTCGTAAGGCGATCCGATATCAGCCCGCCCGTGCAGCTTTCCGCCGCAGCCACCGTGGCGGATTTTGCCTTGAGGAGGCCTGCAATGGCCGCTTCCATGGTTTCGCCGGTGGAAGAAAAAATCCATTCGCCAAGAACGTTATGGACCACTTCGGATGCCGATTCGAGGCGCCGGTCAATTGTTTCCGGGTCGCTGCCGAATGCCCCCAATTTGACGGTGATCACCGGAAAAGAAGCAAGCATGCCCAGCTTTACATCCCCAAAAGCCCTGGACGGCCCGATTAGGCGCTGGTTGACCTCCGCCTCGGGCAATCCAAACAGCGAGAGGCGTTTTTCCCGGTAATGCTGACGCTGCCGGGGCGGTATGTGATCCTTTTCAATGGTGGGAATCACCGTCTCCGTCATCATTATTTCCATCTCCCGGGGAACGCCTGGCAGAAAAAAGAACCTGCATCGCCCGATGTCTATCTGAAACCCCGGCGCCGTGCCGGCATGGTTGATGATCGGGGAGGCGTTCACGGGAAGCATCGCCTGCTTGCTGTCCGACGGATTCATGGAACGGGAAAACCGCTCGAAAAAAGCCTGTATGGCGGCCAACGCTTCCGGGCTTTCAGCAAGCGACACCCCGGCGGCTTCGGCCGCGCCCTGTGCGGTGATATCATCCACGGTGGGCCCGAGCCCGCCGGTGACAACGGCGATATCCGCCTGATCGCCGATCTCGGTCAAAAGGTCCCGGAGGCGGTCGGCATCATCGCCCACGGTGGTGTGCCGGGTAACGCGAAGACCGGTTTCCAGGAGTCTTTCGGCGATAAAAGCCGCATTGGTGTCCACCACCACACCGGTGAGCACCTCGTCTCCGGTGGATACCACCTGCGCCACCAAAGGCGAATCATTATTCCGGGGATCACGAGCCTGCATATTTCTTTCCTCTTTTGGCGAAACAACCGCCGGCATCCGAATGAAATTGAACCTCAATAAGGACAATTTCCCCCGGGCGGGGCCGGGTATTACCCTTGCAACAGCAGGAGAACGCTTATATCTCTATGGCTTTTTCGACGCGCCCTGTGACGTGGCTGAACGAAAACCGTCTTTTTCACCAATTTCTGCGTCAGGCTCAAATTTTAATCCTCAAAATACTCCAGTATTCCTGCGGCTTAAAATTTTCCCCTTCCTTGAACTTGGCGAAAAATCCTGGTTTTCGTTCGGCCACGAATAAACTGCGGGGCCACAGGTCGCTTGTCTGCGCCAATTGTAGGGGCGAAAAATTTTTCGCCCGAATAGCGGGCGAAAGATTTTTCGCCCCTACGGGCAACCCCCTGCAATTGTTGCTGCGGGCAATACCCGGCCCCACCCGGTTGAAATTGGTCATTTTATAAGGACTGCCGCTCGAGGGCACTGCCTTTATCGGGATCGGTTTTGACCTCATCG
>PUOB01000003.1 GCA_003551985.1 Desulfobacteraceae bacterium
CCCGCGCCCAGAAGCGCCATCGACTTTACCGTCACTATCATCATGTCACCGGTAAAGTCGACAAACAAAAGCATCAGGGCGATAACCATGGCCAAAATCGCCGGCGTCTGGCAAACCGCTGCGCCGATCAGCATGACCGTAGTCAGATTCCCGCTCATTTTGGGCTGCCGCGTCATGGCCATGCACGCCTCCCCCGCGGGCAACCCGGAGCCGATGCCGGAGCCGATGCCGCCGAGACCCATGCACAAACCGGCGCCCAGTATGGCGAAGGCCTTTATGGTGGATGGATCGCCGAAATTCATGAAGATCATCATCAGGGCAACGACCATGGCCAGGATCGCCGGCGTCTGACAGACCGCCTGGCCGATGAGCATGACAGTCGACATACGGTTGCGGATCTCGGGATCGCGGGCCTTGATAATGGCCGCACACGTCTGTCCCGCCGGGAAGCCGGCGCCCAGGCCTGAACCCAGCGCCCCGAGCCCCATACACGCGCCTGCCCCCACCATCGCGGCCGCCGTTAGAATCGTGGGGGCTTCAGGAGCCGTAAACAGGAGCAGCACCGCGACAACCAGGGCAAATATGGCGGCGGATTCGGCCACTGCCTGCCCCACGAGCATGTTTCGGGTGATTTCTGAATATTTGTCCGGATCTTCCGATATGGCCATGTCCGCCTGGGCCGCTGTATACCCCTGACCCAGGGCGGCGCCGATAGCGCCGAACCCGATGGCAAGGCCACCGCCGATATAAGCTGCAATCTGAACCAGTGTTTGAGAATCAATTTCCATTTTAATCGACCTGTACCGCTATGTATACAATTGTCAGCATGGTGAATACGAACGCCTGGATCGACCCGATAAACAGGCTGAAAAAGGCATAAAGAAACGGGGGAAGCACAAGGCTGTAGATGAGGTAGGAAACCACCAGGATAATGATGGATCCGCCCATCATATTGCCGAACAACCGGAACGAGATGGAGATGACCTTTGCCAGCTCACCGATGAGATTCATCGGCAGCATAAAGACAATCGGCTCGAAGTACGTCTTTATGTATCCCTTGAAGCCCTTTGCCCGGATACCGGCATAGTGCGCCAGGACAAATCCCATAAGCCCCAGGCTCAAAGGCGTGTTCAAATCGGTGGTCGGCTCCGACATGTGGGGGATAGCCCCGATCCAGTTGGATAAGAGAAGAAACATGAACAATGCGACAATCAACGGCGCATACGATTTTGCCTTCTCCTTGCCCAGCGCGCTTTCGGTCAGTGAATAAAACTGGCCGATGATGATCTCCCCCACAACCTGAACGTGGTTGGGCAGAATGTGGCGCTGCCGCGTGGCCATGTATCCGAAAAAAAGCAGCAGGCCGATTACAATCCACGTCATCACGATGGTTGTGAGATTAAAGTGGAAGGTATAGTCACCCGCCCTTACAATCAGTTGGTAAAGACCGCCGATTTCATCCATTGCACGTAGTTCCCGCTCTTGGTGTAGACCCTATGTATGATGTATTTTTTACCCCTGCCCGGAAATCACTTGTTTTCGCAAGGCATCCGCAAGCATCACCGCCTGTACCATGAATAGCCCGGCGATGGTCGTTGCGGTGTGGTAGTTCTCGTAATATATCGAAATTAACACCGGAACCGCCAGGATGCCGAAGCGCAGCAGCACCAGGAAAAGCGACACGATCGTACTTGACCGCCGCGTTCGCGCCATCCGGAGTTGGATCGACATGCCCATCAGCACGAAATTCAAGATGCTGAAAAGGGTCCCCAGGACAATCCCCCTGGCCAACGCCCGCTGCCCGGCGAAAATCAGCACCAGGGCGATTATGATGGCTATAAACAGGGCGGCCGGGCAGTACTTTTTCCGAAGCTCCCTGACAGCGTCCATCCTTATTCGTCTTCATCCTTGTGCTTGTCTTTCAGCATGTCCATGATTTGCCTGTAAACCGTAACGCCGCCGCCGGCAATACCGACCAGTATGCCGACAATGAGAAACAACCCGCGCGTCCCAAGCCACCGGTCGAGGTACAGGCCGATAAAAAAGAATAACAGGAGGCATCCGGCCATGGTAAGACCGATCTGCATCACAAGGGCGAAATTTTCGGTCCAGTCCCTGTTTTTGTCGTAGTCGAAAAAACTTTTTTTCTTCTTGTCGTCAGACAAACCGTTCGCCCCGGAAATAAGCCGGAAGCAAACCGGATCAAACCGGTTTGCTTCTAATAAAATATCCGGCCCGAAGTCAACCCTTTTTTCTCTGTTTCTTTCTCCCCGGATGGTCTTCCGAGCCCGTTAATCCCCCTTTCGTACACAGTTGCGATCTCTTTGAGGGCGATTGGATTGTGTACCGGGAGATTAATTTAAAAAAACAGACCTACTGCATCCCTATTACGAAGTCAATGTAAAATTTTGAAACAATGCAACACCCATTGAATCAAAACGTTTCTTTCAGTCCAATCGCCCCGGCAACCCTTTGCCCGCATGGGGAAAAGCGGTTTCAAAGGGTCGCGGCGCACTTGGGCCATCGACCTGCCGGTCCTACAGCTCCATATATATCACGGTACGGGCCTGGGGCATGTTTTCCAACTGGTTGCGAACATTTTGGTCAAGGGGCGTATCCGTACGGAGAAAGACGATATTCCGCCCCCCTTTGCCCTCTGCCTCCTGCCCGACGGTCATGCGGGAAATATTGATGTTATTGTTTCCTAAAACAGTTCCGATATTTCCGATTTCCCCGGGGATATCCATGTTGTGAATCAAGGTCAGGTAGCCTTCGGGCTTCATTTCGAGGCGGAAGTCATTGATCTTGACCACCCGCGGATCGTTCTTGCCGAACACGGTCCCCGAAACAGTGCTTTCCGTCTTGTTGGTCCTGACCGTCACCGTTAACTGGTTGATAAACTCCTGCGCATCCTCCGTGCTGGATTCCAGCACCTTGATGCCCATTTCCTTGGCCAGAAAGCGTGCATTGACCGTATTGACATCGTCAATAACGAGCGGCTCCATCAATCCGCAAATCACCGCGGTGGTTACCGGCGACAGGTCCATATCCCCAAAATTGCCGTCATATGCAATCTCGACCTCCTTTACATGCCCGTCGACCAGTTGGCCCTGCATGCAGCCGAGGCGGTCCGCAAGCCGCATATACGGCTCGAGCTCCTCAAGCACTTTCCCGGAAACCGACGTTACGTTTACGGAGTTGGCAATGGTTTCGTTTTTCAGATAATCCACGATCTGGTTGGCAATGGCCACCGCCACGTTGGTCTGGGCTTCGGCCGTTGACG
>PUOB01000395.1 GCA_003551985.1 Desulfobacteraceae bacterium
GCGCAGCCCTTTTCGGCAATGGTGCGAAGCGCGGCGTCAAGGATGTGGGCGCGTCGGATGGCTTCGATTTCCTGGATGGGAGGCATAATCAAGCTCCTGGAAATGAGATGGCTGAAAGGATAAAAACGTCGTTTTTTTTTTTAATCGAAATAAATTTTTTAAAACGACGCTTTTAAGAAAACCGACTGATTGGTATAAATACCGACCAGTCAGTCTGTTAATGCTGTTTACATAAGTGAACTATGCTTGTCAAGGAATTTCTGAGGCGGTTTTTTACGCGTGCATCGATCGTATTCACGGGGCATCTTCGACGCATCTTCGCATCCCGACCTTTCGGACAGGCTTTTGGGACGATTTTCCCGATCCGGGCAATTTTTCCGAACCCAGCAGAGATTATGTGATATATGTACTGAATAAGGAAACCTGGGAGAAGCTGCGCGTCATGCTTAAATCCAGTGCGCTCATCCGATGTGACGGCATCACCCCCGCCACGATCCAGGGCCGGGAAATGCTTCGGGTCGGTTTCCGGCGGATCCTCAGGGGGCACTTGCATCAGGACTGCTTCGCAGGCGCATGACTCGATTGAAACCCGTAAATACGGACAAAAAAGGGGCGCCATGACCACCCAGCCATTGAGCAAAGAAAAGCAGGCGGTGTTCGACCGGTTTGCAGCCCATGTTTCCTCCGGAAAAGCGGCCTTTTTTTTAGACGCCGGCATCCCCTTTGTCTTTGGCAGGCGTGAAGGCCCCTATATATGGGATATCGAGGGCGAAAAACGGCTGATCGACTGTCACTGCAACGGCGGGGGTTATAACCTGGGACACCGGCACCCGGAAATCATTTCCGCCCTGGTCGAATCGGCCGGCCGCGTCGACATCGGCAACCACCATTTTGTCAGCCGGGAGAAAGCCGAGCTGGCCGAAGCCCTGGCAGGGGTTTCACCCGACCCCCTCGGTTGCGTGGTTTTTGGCGTCAGCGGCGGAGAAGCCGTGGACACCGCCATCAAAATCGCCCGCAAGGCAACCGGCAGAAAAGGCGTGGTGTCGGCATCCGGCGGATACCACGGTCATACCGGACTGGCCCTGGCCGCCGGCGACCCGAAATTCAAGGCGCCTTTTCTTTCGGCATCCCCGGATTTCACCCAGGTCCCCTTCAATGACGCGGACGCCCTGGCCAGGGCCATGGATGACCGCGTGGCGGCCGTGATACTCGAAACCATCCCCGCCACACTCGGCATGCCCATGCCGCACAAGGATTACTTCCGGGCGGTCAAACAGCACTGCGAAGCAAACGGCAGCCTCCTGATCCAGGACGAAGTCCAGACCGGGCTGGGGCGAACGGGCCGGTTCTGGGGGGTCAGCCATTATGGCACCGTGCCGGACATGATCATTTCAGCCAAGGGGCTTGGGGGCGGGATTTACCCGATTACGGCGACCATTATCCGCAAAGACCTGGAATCGGTATTCCATGACGATCCGTTTGTCCATGTGTCCACCACCGGCGGGGCGGATATCGGGTGCGCGGTGGCCAGAAAGGTCGTCGACATATCGGCTTCGCCGGCATTTCTTGAACACGTGGACCAACTCGCCGGCCTGTTCGCCCGGGGCATGGCCGGCATTGCTTCGGCGTTCCCCGATCTTTTCGCCGGGTTCAGGCAAAACGGTTTGATGTGCGGCATCCAGACCACGCATACGGATTTTGGGCCCCTGATGACGAAAGCCTGCTACGAGGCGGGTCTGCTATGTATTTATGCCGGCAACGACACGTCCGTGGTGCAGTTTCTGCCGCCCCTGGTAACCGAAACCAAAACGGCCGAGGAAATCCTGTCACGCTTGCACGATGCGTTTTCCATGGCACGGGAATGGATCCATGGCTAACCCGGATAAAACAGGGTCGCACCGGGACACGCTCCGGGTCGATGACGCCCTGTTGTCGGATTTCGAAAACGGGCTTAATCCGGCATTTCCGGAAAAGAGCCGGATTGTCCCGACGATTCTGGGTTACGGTGAAATATCAACGGCCTTTTGCATCGAGCAGATGCCGGATATCGCCCTCAAACGGATGCCGCCGTTTGCCGACATAGAATCCGCAGGCAATTACGGGCGGATCGTCGAGACCTATTGCCGGCGCCTGCGCGAGGACTGCGGCGTACGGGTAGTTCCCCATTCGACCTGTACCGTAAAAAACCGGTTCGGTGAATATATTGTTTACATGGCACAGCCGCGCCTGAACACGGACGCCCTCGGCAATACAAGACTTAAACGGCAAAGCGCCGGGCACATGACGGCCATGGTTTCCGCGGCTGCGGCGCGCATCCTCGCGGTAGGCGGGAAAAACCGGAATGATGCGGCTGTTTCACTGGGAATCGACGGACAGCTTTCCAACTGGCACTTTGCAGCCGAAAACCCGCCGTTTGAAGAGCCCCGTTTTTTTGACATTACCACCCCCATGCTCCGCATAAACGGGGTCGAACTGCTGGATGCGGAAATTTTCCTGAAAAGTACGCCGGCCCCGCTCGTTTGGCTGGTCCGGTGGCAGTTTCTCCGGGAAGTGCTCGACCGGTATCACGATACCCGGCAGGTGCTCATTGACCTGGCGGCCAATTTTTACAAGGAAGGGCGGGCGGAAATGATCGACAACGCCATTGCCGTGATCAACGCGGAAGTGGCGCGCCACCCCCTGGATCCGCCGGTTGCTCCCTTGACGCGCATGGAGGTGGACCGGTACTACAAAAACGACGCCTTTATCTGGACGCTTTTTTTAAAGCTTCGCAGGGCGGACCGGTTTATTCAAACCCGGCTGCTGCGCAGGCGGTACAACTTTATTCTGCCCGGAAAAATCGAACGGTAAAATTGACGACTTCGTAAAAAGTCCAATATCTGCGTTACGCGCGATTTCCGAAGAATATCACGTACGGCTAAGTACGCTCAATTCTACGAAAATCGCGCAAGCCTTGATCTTGGACGTTTTACAAAGTCGTCTGGTCGCGACTTTTTACGAGACTATCAACATTGGTTTGACAATAACGTTATTGTAGGGTTATGTTTAAAGCATGAATTCATCATCCCAAGACCTGTTACAGATTGGCGAAATCGCCGAAAAATCGGGAACGTCTGTCAGGACCGTCCGGTATTACATGGAGGAAGGATTTATTGCCCCTGCCGCCCGAAGCGCCGGCGGATTCTACCTGTTTTCCCCGGAAACCGCGGACACGGTATTTTATATCCAAAAATTGAAAAACGCCGGTTTAGCCTTAAAGGATATCAAA
>PUOB01000112.1 GCA_003551985.1 Desulfobacteraceae bacterium
GCCCGCCGCGAATGATCAGCTCTTTTTCACGGCCGGTCAGCCACAAATAGCCATCCTCGTCCAGGCGTCCGAGGTCTCCGGTATTGAAAAACCCGCCGGGAAGCCAGATCCCTTCGTTATGCGTATCCTCGACATACCCCTTGAAAATGTTCGGCCCTTTGATGGCCACCGCTCCGATTTTGCCGGTTTCGGCATCCCGGACATATTCGCCGGTTTCATCCAGGATAACGATTTTGACCTCCTGGTACGGCATGCGAATGCCCACGCTGCCAACTTTTCTCTCCCCATCCTTTGGATTGATGGCGGACGCTACGGCCCCTTCCGTCAATCCGTATCCTTCAAGGATCTTCATGCCGGTGTGGGCCTCGACGCGCTTGAAAAGTTCAACGGAAAGCGGTGCCGCACCACAGACGGCATATCTGAGCGAAGAAATATCGGCATCCCCGACCGGGATATCGAGCAGTACGGACAATACGGTAGGCACCGCAGAGAAGGCTTCAGCCTGGTATTTTTCAACGATTTTGTAGAAGTTTTTCATGACCGAGGGGTCCCGGTAGCCCATGGGGGAGAGGAGCACGACCCGCCCCCCCAATGAAAACGGCATGAGACCGGTTACGATCGTTCCGTTGCAGTGGAACAGGGGCAGGCCGCAAAGCAGCGTGGACCCCGTTTTGAACCCGCCCATTATCTGGAGATCATAGGCCATCACCACTTCGTTGAAGTGGGTGCGACGGGCGAGTTTGGGAGTGCCGGTGGTGCCGCCGGTATGGTAGAGGGAAGCAATGTCGTCCGGGTCAATGTTTCTTTCGAATGAATATTGATCGGCCGGGTAGGAATCGATTTTTTCGTCGTAGCCGATGATATTCTCCGCTTCATCGGTCGGCCCCATGACACGGACCACATATTCAAGCGTCGGGATGTCTTTTCGGATGGCATCGATTTTCTGCCACATGTCACTGCCTTGCATTTCGCCCATGGTGACGATGACCTTGGTTTTCGCGGAAGTGCATATATCCTTTATGGTTTCGGGCTCAAGCAGCGGGTTTATGGGATTGGCGATACCGACGGCCTCGGCGCCCCAGAGGACAAAGTGGGTCTGCGGTATGTTGGGGAGGACGTATGTGACCACGTCACCGGCGCCGATGCCAAGATCATGAAATAGGTTGGCCGTCTGTCGTATTCTTCCGATCAACCGGCTGTAAGGGATATCAATGGGTGATTCATAGGCGTCGCCGTTGAAAAGGAAGCTTATCGCCGTTGCATCGGGATTGATTTTGGCCCCTTTTTCAAGCATCTCGATGGTGCTTTTTTCCCGGACCCTTTCCGTGAGAGGCGTTTTTTCAATTTCCTGGATGTCTTTGATTCCCCGGATAACGTATTGTTCCACCATGATGCGTCCTCCTTTTCCTATCGATTTGGTTCCCATTAAATTGTGCCTGAACGAAATTATCGCCGTCCTTGACCTTGACGAAAAATCCTGGTTTTCGTTCAGGCACTATATGGCATTATGCCGGTGTGCGCTCAAAATTCAACACTTTTTTGAACCTAATTTGAAAAAATTTTTTTGTTTCATAAATTGAATGAGGTTCAAAAAAAACTTGACATTGTATTTGTTTGGGTTTTAAGTGGTCATAACATACGAAAAACAATGTCTGGCCGTTTGAAACCAACTAACCGCCTGCGGGAGAGAAAAGATGGATTTTGCATTCACCAAAGAACAGGAGATGTTCAAAAAAGAGATCATACGCTTTGCCAAAAAGGAAATTGTTCCACGGGTGCAGGAATTTGATCTCAACAAGGCGTTTGATTTCGAGTCTTTCCGAAAGTTAGGGGATTTCGGTATATTGGGGCTTCACTTCCCTGAATCCTACGGCGGCGGCGGGGCTGATGTGACCACCACTGTCATGGCGGGGGAGGCCCTGGGAGAAGCCGGTGTTGACGGCGGCCTGACGCTGGCCTACGGCGCGCATTCCTTTTTGTGCGCCGATACGATATTCAAGCATGGCACTGAAGCCCAAAGAAAAAAATACATCCCGAAGCTTTGCTCCGGTGAGTGGATCGGCTGCATGGGCCTGACCGAGCCGGATGCCGGCTCGGATGTCGCATCCATGAAGGCGACCGCCGAAAAAAAAGGGGATAAATATGTCCTTAACGGCAGCAAGATTTTTATCACCAATGCGCCCATCGCCAACGTCAGCGTTGTATATGCCAAAACCGATCCCGATGCCAAACATATGGGCATATCGGCATTTCTCGTGGAAAAAGATACCCCCGGGTACACTTGCGGCGAGCCTTTGATCAAGATGGGGGTGCGCACATCCCAGACCTCCGAGCAGTTTTTCAGCAACTGTGAAATCCCGGCTGAAAATCTTCTTGGAAACGAAGGGGAAGGGTTCAACATGTCGCTGCAGACGGTGGAGTGGGACCGAAGTGCGCTGCTGGCGCCCTTTGTCGGGGTATCGACCTACATGCTCAAACGGTGCACCGAATATGCCAAAAAGCGGGTTCAGTTCGGCCGCAGCATCGGCGAATTCCAGGCCACGAAGCGAAAACTGGCCAATATCCGGATTTTCGGCGAGGCGGCCCGAAGCCTGATTTACCGCATTGCCTGGTGCAAGGACCAGGGGCGGCCGCTCAATCATCTTGAGGCGGCAGTGGCAAAGCTTTTTGTGGGCGACTGGAGCGTCGGGCCCGCTAACGACGCCATGCTGGTTCACGGCGGCTACGGCTACTGCCACGAATACGATATGGAGCGCATTTTCAGGGACAGCCGCCTTGCGCCCATCGGCGGCGGCACATCGGATATACAGAAGATGATCATATCCAAACTTATGTAGAACCGATCTCAAAATCCGAATGTTGAGAAGGGTTCAAGCCCCTATATAACCTTGAAACAACGAGGAAATGACGCATGAACTACGATTATTCCAAAAAGGAATTTGAGCTGTTTATCGAGCTCTACCAGACGGTATCGGCATATTCCGCCGAACATCCAATGGACTCGGGCGGGGACGAATGCCGGAAAAACATACAAGCGGCGATGAAGCAACTGGGGCAAACCCCCTATTTGAAACTCGCCATAGCGGATATCGACGGATTTTACGGAACAACGACGCTGATGGGGGCCATGGAGGCGGTGGCCGCGGCTTCCCCGTCACTCTATCTGTCTGCCGAATACAGTGTGCGGGTGCTTGGCCGGGCGATCGCGCGATGGGGAAATGAAACCCTCAAAAAGACGTTTCTA
>PUOB01000350.1 GCA_003551985.1 Desulfobacteraceae bacterium
ATCTTTACCCATTTTTTCTGCAGGTGCCTTGCCATCGGGTTTTGAAATCCCGGACCCACTACAAAGCAGGGCCGGACAATAGAGACCCGGATGCCGGGATTGTCCTTGGTGAAATCCGCCATGAGCCACTCAATTTCCTTTTTGTTCTTGGCGTAGGTCATGTCGTCGTTGCCGCGCAGGGGGCTCTCTTCTGTCAGGGGGACGTCATTGTCCGGGTGAAAGCCGTAGGCCGTGGACGAACTTGTATAGAGGACCTGCCGGATGCTGAAACGTTCAGCCGCGCGTAACATGTTCCGGGTGCCGCCCTTGTTGATGTCCTCCATAAGCGTCTTGTCGTGAATCGGCGGCAGCACGTAAGCCGTATGGACAATTGTATCGATGCCCTCGGCGCTGAAAATGTCATCCATGGAGTGTCGCACGTCGCGGATGTGGAAGGTGCACTTGGGGTACGTTTTGGACGGGGGGTGGATGTCGGTGCCGACAATGCGCGCCACCCAGTCCTGCCGTGAAAGGGTTTCAATCAGTCTGCCGCCGATATAGCCGGCCGCACCGGTCACAAGGAGTCGCATGAAAGACCGCCTCTTATTGTTTTCGCCCAATTTCTGTTCCAGGCCTTGATTACGCAATATTGACAGGCTCGTAAAAAGTCGGCTTTGTCTCCCGATTCACCACGGGTTGTTTGTAGGGGCGAATAATCATTCGCCCCTACGGTTCTGAAAAGTTGCACAAGCCTGGGTTCGAGACTTTTTACGAAGTCGTCAATATTTTCGTTATGCGAAATTTATCAGAGTTTTCATCACGCCCAGGCGTGATTACAAAGTCGCCTGATCGCGACTTTGTACGAGAAGACTATAAGGCTTGATCACTGAACGAGATTATCAGGCTTGATCACTGAAATTGATCGCCTGAAAATATATTATTAAATAAGAGAAAAATACATTCTATGATACAGATACCGAAAATATTCAGGCAAACCGACGGCGTTGCGATGACGCCGACACTCCCGCTGTTGCCTTTACGCGATATCGTGGTTTTCCCGTACATGGTTTCACCCCTTTTTGTCGGGCGGACCATGTCCATCAATGCCATTTCAGAAGCCATGAACGAGGATGACAAGTATATATTTCTGGCCACCCAGTCAAACCCGGGTGAAGACAACCCGGGCCAGGCCGATATAAACCGCACAGGCACCGTTGCAAAAGTGCTGCAGATGCTCCGCCTTCCGGACGGGACGGTAAAAACGGTTGTGGAAGGCAAACACCGGGCGCGTGTCGTGCGGTTTATTGACAACCAGAGTTTCTTCCAGGTTCAGCTCGAGCTTCTGGAAGAACCCGAACTTGATGAGCACAAGAAAACCGCATACTTCAAAAACATCATCGACAGCTTCAAGGCGTATGCCGGTCTTCACAAAAACATATCCAATGAAACCGTAGACAAAATCGCCGCCATATCGGATCCTGTGCAGCTCATGTATACCACTGCGGCGCAGTTTTCCTTCAAGACGCCGGACAATCAGAAGCTCCTGGAAACCGAGTCTCTCGAGGAACGCCTCGCCCTGCTGATTGAATTGATCAACCAGGAAACCATTGTCCTCAAAACGGACCAGCAGATCAAGGGCCGGATCAAGAACCAGATGGAGCAGAGCCAGAAGAACTACTACCTCAATGAGCAGATCCGGGCCATAAAAAAAGAGATGGGCGAGGACGAAGCCGAGGAGGACGAGCTTCGCGAGCTTGAAGAGCGAATCAATGAGAAGGAGCTCTCAGAAGAGGCCACCGAAAAGGTATGGCACGAATTCAAGAAGCTCAAGCGGATGACCCCCATGTCGGCCGAAGCCACGGTCACCCGGAACTACATTGATTGGATTCTGAGCCTGCCCTGGAATGAAAACTCCGATATTTCAGAGGATATTGATGCGTCGGAAATCATTCTGGACGAGGACCATTACGGGCTTGAACGGCCCAAGGAGCGCATCCTGGAATACCTTGCGGTGCAGTCCCTGGTGCAGAAAATCAGAGGCCCGATCCTGTGCTTTGTCGGCCCCCCCGGCGTCGGCAAGACATCGCTTGCAAAGTCCATTGCCAGGGCGACCAGCCGCGAATTCGTCCGCTTGTCACTGGGCGGGGTTCGCGACGAGGCCGAGATCCGGGGCCACCGGCGCACGTATATCGGCGCCATGCCCGGAAAAATCCTGCAATCCCTGCGAAAGGCCGGCGTAAACAACCCGGTCTTCTGCCTGGATGAAATCGACAAAATGAGCATGGATTTCCGGGGGGATCCTTCCGCGGCCCTGCTCGAAGTGCTTGACCCGGAACAGAATTACGCGTTCAACGACCACTACATCGACATGGATTATGACCTGTCCAACATTCTGTTTGTGACAACGGCCAATACGTTGCCGGACATTCCCCTGCCCCTCCAGGACCGCATGGAAATCATCCGGCTGCCCGGCTACACGGAATACGAAAAATACAATATCGCCAAGCAGTTTTTGCTCCCCAAACAGATCGAGTCAAACGGCCTGGCGGAGAAGAATATCCAGTTCTCAAAAAACGCGCTGTACATGATGATCCGGAACTACACCCGGGAAGCCGGGGTCCGGGAACTCGAACGACAGATCGCCGCGATATGCCGAAAAATCGCCCGAAAGCTTACAAAGGCCGAAAAAACCGGGACCATTACGGTCAACGCCCGGTCCGTCCAGAAATACCTCGGCCCAATGCAGTACCGAAAAAGCCAGGTGGAGCAAAATGACCAGGTCGGCATCGTTATCGGGTTGGCATGGACCCAGTTCGGCGGCGAGCTGCTGTTCGTGGAAAGCGCCATCATGCCAGGCAAGGGTGAGTTCAGGATTACCGGAAAGCTGGGCGACGTGATGCAGGAGTCCGCAAAGGCCGCGATCAGCTATGTGCGGTCCAGGGCGGAGCAGTTCAACATCGATCCCAAGTTCTATGAAAACTTTGACATCCACGTGCACGTCCCGGAAGGTGCGACCCCGAAAGACGGTCCCTCCGCCGGCATTGCCATGTGCACGTCCATTATCTCGACCCTTGCGAAACTCCCGGTGCGGCGCAATGTCGCTATGACAGGCGAAATTACGCTGCGCGGACGCGTGCTGCCCATCGGCGGACTCAAGGAAAAAATCCTCGCAGCCCACCGTGGCGGCATCACCAAGGTTCTCATTCCCAAGGAGAATGAGAAGGACATCAAGGAAATCCCGACATCCATCG
>PUOB01000048.1 GCA_003551985.1 Desulfobacteraceae bacterium
GTCAAGGAAGAGGTTGTCAATACGATCATGAAAACGGCCTACACCGGGAAAATCGGTGACGGCAAAATATTTGTCCAGGATATCGAGGACGTTATCCGCATACGCACCGGCGAGCGGGGAAGGAACGCCCTTTAATAATCCCGTGGATGGATCCCGTATTTGTCGGCTTTGTAGGAAATCTTCCGGATGGTGGAGCCCAGCATTTTGGCAGCGCCGGATATGTTCCCCCGGGTGTGTTTGAACGCTTCGATGATCATTTCCTTTTCAAGCTTCTCGACCGCACCTTCCATGGTCTGAACCGGGGAAGTTCCGGGTTCCCCACCGGTTTGAAGGGTTGGCGGCAGATGATAGCCGTGAATAACCGTTCCTTCACATAGCAGGACCGCTCTTTCGATGCAGTTTTCCAGTTCCCGGACATTGCCCGGCCAATGGTAAGCCATTAACATGTCGATGGCCGGGGTGGAAAATCGCATGATGGCCTTGTCGTTTTCACGGGCGTATTTTTCAAGGAAATAATCCGCGAGAACGAGTATATCCGTTTTCCGCTCCCGAAGCGGCGGCATATAGATGGGGAAAACATTAATCCGGTAATACAGGTCGCTCCTGAAGTCGTTGTCGGCCACCGCCTGTTCCAGGTTTTTGTTGGTAGCGGCGATGATGCGGACATCCGCCTTGACGGTTTTGTTGCCGCCTATCCGTTCAAACTCCTTTTCCTGGAGCACCCTCAGCAGCTTTGCCTGCACATCGGTTGTTATGGAGCCGATTTCATCCAGAAAAAGCGTTCCCTTGTGGGCAATTTCGAATTTTCCGGATTTCTGGCGAAGGGCGCCTGTAAAAGCCCCTTTTTCGTGCCCGAACAGTTCGCTTTCGATCAGGTTGGGCGGCAGCGCCGCGCAGTTTAACTTGATAAATGGATAATTGGCGCGTCGGCTGTTGTAATGAACGGCATTGGCGGCCAACTCCTTACCGGTGCCGGATTCTCCGCGTATGAGAACGGTTGCGTTGCTGCGCGCCACCTGGGAGATCATCTGGTAAACCTCCCGCATCTTGTTGGAGTTGCCCACGATATTCTTGATGTGGTATTTTTTTTCCAGCTCCATGCGCAGGCGTTCGTTTTCAGACTCCAGTTCCTCTTTTTCCCGCTGCATGCGTTCGAGATGGATAACATGGGTGGCAATCATTGCGGCGACCACGCATAAGAATTTTTCTCCCGCCGCCAGGCAGTAGCCGCTGTCATGGGGTTTGTCCACACTCAGGGCGCCGATAACCTGCTGCTCGTTTTTTATGGGCACGCAGAAAAAAGATCGTTCCCGGTCCACTTGTCCCTTTCTCGTTCCGGTCCGGTTTAAAAATTGATCCGATTCGCTGATTTTTGCGATGGAGACAGCCTTGCCGTCTTGTATGACTTTTCCTGTAATGCCTTCACCCAGTTTGTAAATGCCTTTTCGGGCGGCGCTTTTGGAAATCCCGTGGGCCACCTCGATGCTGATTTCTTCGCGCAGGGGGTTGAGTATCGTAATCATGCCCCGGGCCATGTCCATGTGGGAGGACAACAGGTCGAGGACACTGTACAGGGATTTCTTGAGGTCTGTCTGTTTGTTCAGCGCCTGGCTGATTTCGTAGAGTAGTGTTGTCTGGTCCATGGTGGTTGTAAGTTGTAAGTTATAAGTTATAAGTTGCAGGTCATAGGATGCGCTGACGAAGGAAGCGCATCATTGATAAGTTGTAAATTGTAGGTTGTAGGTTGCCGGTTACAGGTTTTCCCGGAGTATGGCCTTGAGTGCCGGGAGGCTGGATCCGAAAAAATGATCCCCGTTGTCAATAACCCGTAAAACTGCGTCCGGGTTCCATCGGGGCATGTGTTTTTGTATCAATTCAGGCGGTGCGATGTCGTCGGTTTCTCCCGTGACGACCAGCTTCAGGTGCGGTAGTGCGGGGACGGCTGAAAAATCCATCATTGCCACCGGTGGCGAGACCATGATCATCTCGGGGGGCTGCATTTCCGCCGGCACATGGGCGTTTACCCATGCTCCGAACGAGAAGCCGGAAAGCATGATGCGTTGGGTGCCGTTTTGCCGGACACGGGCTAAAGCGCCCAGGACATCGTCAATCTCCCCTTTGCCTTTGGTGTGGCGGCCATCGCTTTTTCCCGTCCCTCTGAAATTGAACCGGAGAGTGGCATACCCTTTTTCCAGGAAGACCGATTCAATGGCATCGAGCACGTAATTGTTCATGGTGCCGCCGTAGAGGGGGTGCGGATGGGTAATCACTGCTGCGGGGGCATTGTCCCGTTCATGCAATATGCCTTCAAGGCGGGTCCCGTCTTTGGAGTCAAAAAAAACATGCGCCATTGTCTCACCCCGTTTTCAGGATGGTTTCGACCCATTGTTCACCGAAGGTTTCAACCTGCCAGTCTTTTAAAACCGCAACGGATTTTAACGCAATGAGGGTCTTCGGTTCCTGTTTTGCAATTTTTTTGATCGCCGTGTTGTTTATCAGCATGGCCGGATCCATTTCAAGCTGTGCGGCCTTGCGGTCCCGCCATTTTTTGAGTGCACTGACGCGGCGGTTGACCACCGGTGATGAAGGCTGTTTTGTGGTTTTGGGGTAGCTTGGCAGCTCCGCCGCCGGGAGTTGAAGGGCCTCGGAAATCGCATCGACGATGGCATTGCCGTACATATTGCACTGTTTTTTGCTTAAAATGCGGCTTCCATGAAGATGGGCAATGGTGTTCGGTTTTTTTTGCGCAAGCGCCAAAAGCGCATTGTTGCTAATGATTTTGTAAGGGGGGCGGTCTTTTTTTTGGGCTGTATGCTGTCTGAATAATGCCAGTTTTTCCAGCACCGCAAGACTTCCGGGGTCCAGGCGTCCGGCGCCCTTTATGCGCATAAAAAGCGGGCGGTCAGAATCGGCGTCATCTTCGGCCCTTACCTGCGAGATGTCTTTACAGGTTTCAAGGGCCCAGTCAAGCCGCGCTTTTGCCTCAAGCGTCGCGGTCAGTTCCCGGTAGAGGTCCACGAGATAACGGACATCATCCGCCGCGTAGGCGATCATCGCTTCGGGCAGCGGCCTTATGGACCAGTCTTTTTTTTGATATTTTTTGTCCAGGTCTACATCAAAGTGCTTTTTTAAAACCGCCTCGAGGCTGGAATGGGAATATCCAAGAAAGCGGCACGCGAGTTCCGTATCAAAAAGGTTTTCAATGTGAAAACCGAAATCCCGGTAAA
>PUOB01000321.1 GCA_003551985.1 Desulfobacteraceae bacterium
AAACGGTTCGGTTCCGCAAAGAGATGACCATTCTGGATGCCGCCCGCCAGGCCGGCATTGAAATCCCGACCCTCTGCCACATCCAGAACCATTCCCCCACCGGCGTATGCCGGGTCTGCGTGGTAGCGGTCGAAGGGTCGCGAACCCTTGTGGGGGCATGCCACACGCCCATTGCGGAAGGGATGGTCATATCCACCCGATCCCCGAAAGTCCTGGCCGTCCGCAAGGGGGTTGTCGAGCTGATGCTGTCCGCCCATACCGGCGAGTGCGTCAACGATCCCAATGCCCATAACTGCGGCCTTCACAACCTTGCCTCGGACTGCGAAGCCGGCGCGCCTCAATTTGAAATTGCACGCCCGCGCGCCTACCCGGCTGAAGAAGACAACCCCTATGTCCGGCGAGACCTGTCCAAGTGCATCATGTGCCGCAGGTGCATCACCGTTTGCGATGAAAGGGCCGGGACAAGCGCTTTAAGCGTTGGTTACCGGGGATTTAACGCAAAAATCATATCCGGATGCGACGGTGTGTTGACCGCCGACGAATGCCGGGACTGCGGGGTTTGCATCGAATATTGCCCCACCGGCGCGCTCAGCGCTTCCCCGGGATTCGAACCGCAAACCCGGGCCCCCATGAGACCATCCGCGCCTGAAACGACCCGTGACCGCTCCATGCTGCTTCCGCTTCTCAAGCAGGAACTGGGCAGGCAGGGTTTTTTGTCAGTTGAAAGCATGGAAAAGGTCGCAAATGAGTTAAGCCTCTCCGTAAGCGAGGTTTTCGGGGTATCCAGTTTTTATTCGTTTCTCCCGAGGGAAGGAAACGGCGCCCACCGGATCAGGATCTGTCGATGCGTTCCGTGCCACCTCAAGGAAGGGTTGTCGGTTATTAATGCCTTGAAAGATGTTTTGGGCATCAACCCGGGCGAAACCACGCCCGACGGCCGCTTTTCCCTCGAGTTGGTGAGCTGTATCGGCGCATGTGACCAGGCGCCCGCAATGTTGATCGATCATACGCCTTACGGCAATTTGAACCCGGATGATATACCAGAGTTATTGAGGGCATTGTAAGCCGTTCAGTGCCTGCGTTATGCAAAATCTTTGGCGTAGGGGCGAAAAATCTTTCGCCCGAAAAAACAATCCGGGCGAATAGTCATTCGCCCCTACAAAAGGTGGCGCATTGCCGCCGTAGGGGTGAATACGCTTTCGCCCGCCCATGGGAGGCCGGATGCCCGAAAAACGAATCGTTTTGAGAAATTGCGGTGTTGTCGACCCGAAAGACCTGTCGTCGTATCTGGCGGCAGGCGGTTTCAAGGCTTTCCTCAAGGCCCGGGATTCGATGACGCCCGACCGGATCGTGGACGAAATCACAAAGTCGGGCCTGGCCGGAAGGGGGGGTGCCGGGTTCAGCTGCGGGTTTAAATGGGCGCTTGCCCGGAAAACCAGGTCCGCGAAAAAATACTTGATCTGCAATGCCGATGAAGGGGAGGTGGGCACCTTCAAGGACCGGTATATCCTCACCCATGACCCTTTCGGGCTCATTGAAGGCATGGCCATTGCCGGTTTGGCCATCGGCGCCGACCGCGGTTTTATATACCTGCGGGAGGAATACCGCTATCTTTTGGAGCCGCTGAACAAGGCCCTTTCCCAATGCCGGCGGAAAGGGTTTCTGGCGCACATGGACATCACGGTGTTCGAAGGCGCCGGCGCATATATCTGCGGCGAGGAGTCCGCCCTCATGAACTCCATTGAAGGGCTGCGCGGGGAATCGCGCTTCAAACCGCCGTATCCGCCCGGCCAGGGCCTCTGGCAGCATCCCACCATCATCAACAATGTCGAAACCCTCATGAACGTCCCCTACATCATCGACAACGGGGCGGACGCTTACAGCGCCGTGGGTACGGACCGGAGCAAGGGGACCAAGGTGTTTTCCGTCTCCGGGGATGTGCTGCATCCCGGGGTATACGAGATGCCCATGGGGACGCCGTTGAAGGAACTGGTCATCGACCTTGCAGGCGCCGAAGACGTCAAGGCGGTCCAGGTTGGCGGCGCCGCCGGCAACATCCTGCCCGCGGACCGGATCGACACCCCCCTGTCCCAGGAAACCGTCCTGGGCGCCGGCGCCGTGGTGGTGCTCAACCATACCCGGGACATCATTGACATCGTCTATAACAACATGGTGTTCCTCCACGAGGAATCCTGCGGAAAGTGCACCCCCTGCAGGGACGGACTGGCGTGCATGGTCGGGATTTACGGCCGGCTTTTAAACGGGGAGGGGACCCGGGAAGACATCCGCGTCCTGAAATCGCTCTCCCAGGTGATGGGCCAGGCATCCCTGTGCGGTCTGGGCCAGGCGGCCCCGGTCCCGGTGATGGACTCCCTGAGATATTTCAGGGAAGAATACGACGCTTTGATTCAGAAAGCCGCCTATGTTCGCCATTATGCCACAAAAGGCCTGTCAACGACCCTTTAGGAGGTTCACATGGGACGCTTGTCCGACAAGGAAAAACAGACCATGCGGGATATGCAGGACAACCTGCGGGCCGATCCCTTTCCGCTCAAAACCTATTCCCATATCGGTGAGCGGGGGCCGCGCCGGCTGGACGGCCACCTCAAAGCCGGGGGAAGGGCGGATTACACCATGGACGTGCAGCTGCCCGGCATGCTGCATTTAAAATTTTTGAACGCGCCGTACCCCCACGCGGAAATCAAGCACATGGACACCGCCGAGGCCGAACGGCTCCCGGGCGTTCGCTACATCCTGCGCTACGACCATCCCGAACTGCCCCCCCGGGCCAGCCTTGGCAAGGTAACGGGCATTTACGGCGACCCGCCGCCGCTGTCGCGGTTCGCGCATTTTGAAGGCGAACCCATGGGCGTGGCCGTTGCCGCCGAAACCGAAGCCATTGCCGAAGAAGCCGTTCGGCTGATCCGGGTGGAATGGGAGGAGCGCCCCTTTAACCTGGACATCATGGCCGCCAAAGACAAAAACGCGCCGTTGTCCTACCCGGAGATGTACCCGGATTCCAATTACTGGAACAACGGCTTTTTCGACGTGTTGACCCAGGGCGACGTGAAAAAGGGCTTTGCCGCGGCCGAGCGGGTGATCGAATTTGAATTCACCCGGCGCGGGCATACCTGGATCGGACCGGAACGTCCCTGCGGGGTGTTCCGCTGGAAAGGCGACAGCCCGGAGCTCTGGGTCAAGCAGCAGCGGCCCCACCTGGTGAAAAA
>PUOB01000034.1 GCA_003551985.1 Desulfobacteraceae bacterium
CCGAGCACGCATAGACCGGCTGCCACAAGCAAGAGCCCCGCCCATTTCACCGTTTTCATGGGAACACCACCATTTTTTAAGTTTTGCCGGCTTCGTAAAAAGTCCAATATCTGCGTTATGCGAAATTTCCGAAGAAATTCACGTACGCTAAGTACGCTCAATTATTCGGGAATTTCGCAAGCCTTGATCTTGAACTTTTTTCTTTGCCGTCCAAAAGCGACTTTTTACGAGACTATCAGTTCTCGCCGTTACAAAAACATGTACGAAATTGTGCCAACCCTGCATTCATTTAGCATGGATTATCATGCCGGCAAAGTAAAAAGTGCCTGAACGAAAAATCCTGGTTTTCGTTTGGCACTTAAAAGTTTTGTTTACGAGGCGGAGGCCTTAATGAATTCCCGGTTCATCCGGGCGATTTCCTTTATTGAAATCGCCTTCGGGCATCGTACTTCACATTCGGTTTCGTTGGAGCAGTTGCCGAAACCGAGTCGATCCATGGCGCGAACCATGCTCAGAGCCCTTTGGCGGGCCTCGGGTTTTCCCTGCGGCAGCAGCGCCAGATGCGATATTTTCGCGCCGGTAAAGAGCATGGCGGAAGCATTCGGACAGGCGGCGACGCAGGCCCCGCAGCCGATGCACGCGGCGGCGTTAAAGGCCTTGTCCGCATTTTCCTTTCCAACAAGAATGGCATTGGCGTCTTGTGCGCCCCCGGTTTTTGCCGATATGTAGCCCCCGGCGGCAATAATCGCGTCAAACGCCCCCCGGTCAACCACCAGGTCCTTGACGACCGGGAACGCCCTTGCACGCCAGGGTTCGATCACGATCGTGTCGCCGGTTTTAAAATGCCGCATGTGCAATTGGCAAAGGGTCGTTTCCTTTAACGGTCCATGCGGCTCGCCGTTAACGACCGCACCGCACATCCCGCATATGCCTTCCCTGCAGTCATGGTCGAAGGCAATGGGCTCCTTTCCCGTTAAAATCAGCTCCTCGTTGACCACGTCAAGCATCTCGAGAAAAGACATGTCCGTGGAAATATCTTTGGCCGTAAAATTTTCAAACCCGCCTTTGGGACGGGACCGGTTCTGACGCCAGACCTTGAGTGTGAGGTTTATGGTTTTGGTCATTTATAGCTCCTCTGCGTCAATTCAACATTTTCAAATGTCAGGGGTTCATCGTGGAACTCCGGCTCGTTGTTCTCGCCGGTATATTCCCATGCGGCCACCATGGCGAAATTTTCGTCGTCTCGCATGGGTTCGTTGTCTTCCGTGAGGTAAGCGGTGTTGAGGTGGCAGCCGCAGGATTCCTTGCGATAAAATGCATCCAGCACCATGAGTTCGGCAAGTTCCATGAAGTCGGCCACCCTTCCCGCGTTTTCAAGGTTCTGGTTGAAATCGCCGCCGTCTCCGGCGACATTGACATCGTTGTAGAATTCCGCTCTCAATGCCCGGATCTCCACCATCGCCTTTTGAAGTCCCTCATCATCCCTTGCAATGCCGCAGTAATCCCACAATATCTTTCCAAGCCGCCGGTGAAGCTGATTGACCGTCTGTTTTCCCTTGATTGACAAAAGGCGCGCCACCTGTTCGGAGATGTCTTTTTCAGATCGGGCAAATGCCTTATGGGATGTGTCGACAGGGTCAATGGTGTTTGAGGCGAGGTAGCCGCTCATGGTGTAAGGGATGACAAAATAACCGTCTGCAAGTCCCTGCATAAGGGCGGAAGCCCCGAGCCGGTTGGCGCCATGATCCGAAAAATTGGCCTCCCCGATGGCAAACAGGCCGTCGATGTTTGTCATCAGGTTGTAGTCGACCCACAGGCCACCCATGGTGTAGTGCACGGCCGGATAAATCCGCATGGGGGTTTGATAGGGGTCTTCACCGGTGATTTTTTCGTACATTTCAAAAAGATTGCCGTATTTGGCTTCAATCACATCCCTGCCGTCGCGCTTGATGGCGTCCGCAAAATCCAGATAGACGGCAAGACCGGTTTCACCGACGCCCTTGCCGAGGTCGCACTGCTCCTTTGCGCTCCTGGAGGCCACGTCCCGGGGAACCAGGTTGCCAAAGCTCGGATATTTACGTTCCAGGTAGTAATCCCTTTCCGATTCCGGTATTTCCTTCGGCGGCCGATTGTCTCCGGCGGTTTTCGGCACCCACACCCGGCCGTCATTTCGGAGGCTTTCGCTCATCAGGGTCAGCTTGGACTGGTGAATGCCGTGAACCGGGATGCACGTGGGATGAATCTGCGTAAAACTCGGATTGGCGAAAAACGCCCCTTTGCGGTACGCCCTGAAGGCGGCGGTGACATTGGAAGACATGGCGTTGGTGGAGAGAAAATACGCATTTCCGTATCCGCCGGTCGCGAGGACGACGGCATGGGCGGCATAAGACTCGAGCTCGCCGGTGACGAGGTTACGGACGACGATGCCGCGGGCCTTGCCGTCCACAAGGACGAGATCGAGCATCTCCCGCCGGGGAAACATCCTGACCTTTCCGGCCGAAACCTGACGCATAAGCGCGCTGTAAGCGCCCAAAAGCAGCTGCTGCCCGGTCTGCCCCCGGGCATAAAACGTCCTTGCCACCTGGGCGCCGCCAAAGGACCGGTTGTCGAGCAAGCCGCCGTAATCCCGGGCAAAGGGAACACCCTGGGCAACGCATTGGTCGATGATGTTTTCGCTTAATTGCGCCAGGCGGTATACGTTGGCTTCACGGGCCCGGAAATCCCCGCCCTTGATGGTATCGTAGAACAGGCGCCAGGTTGAATCCCCGTCGTTCGAGTAATTTTTCGAGGCATTGATCCCGCCCTGGGCCGCAATGCTGTGCGCCCTTCGGGGACTGTCCTGTATGCAGAAATTTTTTACGTTGTAGCCGAGTTCGCCAAGGCTCGCGGCAGCGGATGCACCGGCAAGACCTGTACCGACCACGATTATGTCAAATTTTTTCCGGTTTGCCGGATTGACCAGCTTGAGTTCAAACCGGTGGCGGTCCCACTTGTCGGCCAACGGTCCTGCCGGTACTTTTGAATCAGGCAGCATAGATTGAAGACCTCTCCTGTTACAAACAATATCAACGTTGATGGACTCGTAAAAAGTCACTTTGGGACGGCAAAGTAAAAAGTTCAAGATCAAGGCGCGCGAAATCCCGAAGAATGCAGCGTACATATAGTACGTGAAATTCTGAGGGATGAAGCGCAACGCAGATATTGGACTTTTTAC
>PUOB01000418.1 GCA_003551985.1 Desulfobacteraceae bacterium
CGTCAACCCCTTTAAGACCTGACATTTTATCCGCCAGATCCGGTATGGAAGCCGTCCCGTCAATGTCCCCGGAAAGAGAAACCTCCAGCGCGTCCGGCAGCGGATTGTCGGTCAGCCCTTCAAGAAGCGCGGTCTGGTGCCCGATTTCCGCTTTGAGCCATTCGAAAGCCTCATCGCCCGAAACATACGCACCCCCGCCAACACCTGAATACGACTCGATATCCGCTATAATCCCCTCCCGTTCGGCCGGTCCGGTTTCCGGGGTCAGGTACGCGATAACCCGGATCTCCTCCTTCCAGGAACGCATCAGGTCGTTTGCATTCTGGAGAAACAGCCCGAAAGCGCTTATAACGAAAACGGCAAGGGCTATGGTTATCACGCATATGCCGTGAAGGGCCTTGTAGTTTAAAAAATCCGCAAATCCCCGGCGAATGGCATCCCTCATATATCCACACCTTCCGGATGCGGTTCCGTGGCCACGCACCGGCCGTTTTTGAGGTAAGCCCGCCCGGTACACCCTTTTGAAAGCAGGTACCGGTCATGGGTGGTGATCACAACGGTGGCCCCTTCCTCGTGGGCGGCGACCAGAAGGTCGAAAATCCGTTCCGCCGCCTCTATATCCAGGCTTGCCGTGGGCTCATCGGCAAGGATGATGGATGGATTGCCCACCATGGCCCGGGCCAAGGCCACGCGCTGCTGCTCGCCCCCTGAAAGCGTGGGCGGAAACGCATCATGACGATCCGCCATACCCACCTTCTCAAGCACGCTCATGACCCGCTCCCGGATGGTTTTCCTTGATGACATCCCGGCCACTTCCAGCACCAGTCCCACATTGTCGAAGACACTCTTCCCCGGAATCAGCCTGTAATCCTGAAATACAATACCGAGACGGCGCCTGAGCATCGGAACCTGCCCGTGCTTGATCCGGGAGAGATTCATCCCGTCCACGATCGCGTACCCACTGCTCATCCGCTCACCCAGGTAGAGCAATTTCATAAGGGTCGATTTACCTGCGCCGCTGGGTCCGCTGATAAAAAAAAACGCGTTCCGGCATACATCAAAAGAAACGTCCACCAGTGCATCGGTGTCGCCGAAATGCTTGCTGACCTCGTATAACCGGATAATGGTTCTTTCGGGATCAAAAAGCATTTTTCTCATGGCAATCGACTCCGGAACGGTTTATATTGACGAAAATCACAGTCTTCTGGTATCTGATGGAAAGAAATCGCGCGGGGAGTGCCTTCTCCGGTTTTTCTCGTGCGCCCCCACTGACGCTGAAAGAAAACGGCTTCTTCCTCTTCAGTGGGGGTTATTTTAAGCAAAACGCGGCCTTGAAATCAACATTTTCTTTAATTCATGCCCAAACGAAAACCCCTTCCCGGAAAGGCAGGGCACCATGAAAAACGAATTGATCCGGCTTTTGTGCGATAAATCGGTCAAATACAGCCAAACGCCGGCTTTCAAGCTGGCATCCGGAAAAACAAGCCGGTTTTACGTGAACTGCAAGCCCGTGACGCTTAGCCCCAGGGGGATATACCTTGTCGGCCACCTGATTTTCGAGGCCGTCAAAGACGATCACGTCACCGCCGTCGGCGGCATGACCTTTGGCGCCGATCCCATGGCGGTTGCGACCGCGTTTGTTTCCGAGCTCCGGTCCGCCCCGCTGAAAGCCTTTTCCATCCGGAAAAATCAAAAGGATCATGGAATCATCAAGTGGATCGAAGGCGACCTTGAAAACAACGAACGCGTGGCAATCATTGAAGATGTCGCGACCACGGGCGGCTCGACCATCAAGGCCATTGAGCGGGCGCGCGACGAAGGGTTAGAGGTCGCATCCGTCGTGGTGCTCATCGACCGGCAGGAAGGCGGCCTGGAGAATATCGGCCGGCACGTGGAAACGGTTTCGGCGATCATCACGCGCGATGAGCTTCTTGCGCGCTATGAAAGCGTTGCTTGATGAGAGGGGTTACCGCCCCTGGCCGGGATTCGACGGAATATAAGTCGCACAGGCGTCATCGGATTCCCACACGCTGACCCTGGAAACCCGGTATCCATCTTCCTCTGTGGTACGCTTGTCGAATTCATCCGCGATGTATTTCGCGATCTGCTCCGAGGACGGGTTGGCGTGTTCAAATGCGGCCAGTTCGTTTAAAAATTTATGATCCAGGGTGTCTATGATTTCATTGAGGTGTTTCTTTATAATCCCGAAATCGACCAGCACGCCGTTATTCAGCTCCCTGCCCGCCACATGAAACGCCACTTTCCAGTTGTGCCCGTGAAGGTTTTCACATTTTTCCGTAACCATCTTCAACTGGTGTGCCGCGGCAAAACTAGTCAGTACCTTTAGCTCGAACATTGGACTCCCTTAACTATTTAGCGGCCTTTTTACCCCCCACCTTAAATATCCGCTTGATCTTTGACGTGAACTTCTCCGACTCCAGCTGCATAAATTCCCTTAAAAGTTCTTCCTGGCGCCGGCTGAGGTGTTTGGGGGTTTTTAATACCAGCGCCACGATCTGATCCCCGGGAAGGCCGTTTCGAAGGGACTCGATCCCCTTGCCGGACAGACGAATGGTATCCCCGGGCTGCGATCCCGGTTCCACCTCGATCGTCTCCTCGCCGGTCAATGTGGGCACCGTGATCTCGTCCCCCAATGCCGCCTGAATAAAGGACAAATCGACCTTGCAGATGACGTCCGTGTCCCTGCGCTCGAAAAACTCATGGGGTTTGACATGCAGGAAAACATAAAGGTCTCCCGGCGGTCCGCCGCCGGCACCCGGCTCGCCTTCGCCGCTCAACCGAAGCTTCTGGCCGTTATCAACACCTGCGGGAATTTTGATTTCCACTTTTTTCCGGGCGGCGACCTGCTGCCGGCCCCGGCACTTGGTACAGACCTCCCGGATCACCCTGCCCTGGCCACCGCACCGGGGGCACGCGCTTTTTACGGAGAAAAACCCCTGCGTCCGGACATGGTGCCCCGATCCGCCGCACTGGCCGCATGTTTCCGGAGACGTGCCGGGTTTGGCGCCGCTTCCCTCGCAGGTGTCGCAGGTTTCCATTTTTTCCAGTTCGATTTCGGTTTCCTTGCCGAAAGCCGCATCCATGAAATCAATGGTCATGTCATAGCGCAGGTCCGCACCCCGCCGGGCCCGGCCCCTTCCCCCCTTGCGAGACGTCCGGAAGCCGA
>PUOB01000086.1 GCA_003551985.1 Desulfobacteraceae bacterium
GGGATGAAGCGCAACGCAGATATTGGACTTTTTACGACGCCGTCAAGGTTGAATATGAGCGCAGAGATTCTCATCGTACTACTAATATTGTCGGTATCCATGGTGTTTCTAGTCACCGAATGGATTCCCATGGAGGTTACCGCCTTGCTGGTTCTGGGCGCGGTGGCCGTAAGCGGTCTGCTGGAACCCGTCGAGGCGCTGGCCGGCTTCAGCAGCCCCGCCGTTGTGACGATCTGGGCCGTGTTCATTATTTCCGGCGGACTGACGCATACCGGCGTCGCGACCGTTATCGGCCATTTTGTCATGAAAATTGCCGGGCCGCGCGAAATCACCATGATCGTGGTCATCATGGCAACGGCCGGGGGACTGTCCGCCATTATGAACAACGTGGCCGTGGCGGCGCTCATGCTGCCGGTGGTAATGGACATTGGCCGGAAGACGGCTATCGCACCCTCCCGACTGTTGATGCCCCTGGCCTTTGGATGCCTGCTGGGAGGGATGACCACCCAGATCGGAACCCCGCCCAACATTATCGCAACCGAGGCACTCCGGGAAAGCGGGCTTGAAACGTTTTCATTTTTCGACTTCACGCCCGTGGGGCTTGCTATCATGGCGGCCGGAATCACATTTATGGCGCTTGCCGGCCGCCACCTGCTCCCCCGGCATATATCCGGCCAACCCACCGGTTTTCGGAGCGGCGATGACCTGGAAAGCCAGTACGGCATCGAGGAAAGGCTCTTCCAGATCCGGGTGCCGGCGGATTCGCCGCTCGTTGGGAAAACATTGGGATCGATCCGCCTGGGATTGATACTGGGATGGAATATCATCGCCATCACCCGGGGAGGGAAACCCATCATCCCCCCCGGCCCCGACGAAACCTTGCAGCCCGATGACCTGCTGACCATCGAAGGACGCCTGGAAAACCTGGCGGGGCTCAGGCACCTGATGAAAATGAAAATCGAGAAAACCGGCTACGGATTCAAACAGGGCTACCCCGGCGACATTCACTTCTGCGAGGTCATGGTACGCCCCGATTCGAAATTGGCGGGAAGCACCCTCAAGGCTTCCCGGTTTGCCGTCCTCGACCCCATCCGGGTGGTTGCCATATCGACAAAAGGAGGCATCGTGCGCGCCGGCCTTCAGGGCATCCGGCTTTCGGGCGGCGATCGGCTATTGGTGGCCGGTAAAAGGGAGCACCTGGAAACCATTGCAAGCGACCCGCGCTTCGAGGGATTTCGGTTTATCGACCTCGCCGAAATCGCGGACCGTTATCAAATACAAGACGAATTGATGATCATGGAAGTTCCCGGGTTTTCGGAGCCGACCGAAAAGCCGCTTACCGCCGGGATGCTCGGCGACATCCTTGGAAACCCGGTGCTGTGCATCATCAGGAACGGCGACGCCATTGCCATGCCCGTAGGTTCTGAAACACTGCAGCCCGGCGACCAGGTCATCATTGAAATGGATCCTACGGTATTTAAGGTGCTCGAACGGACCGAAGCCCTCTGGGTATATGAAAAACAGGAACCTTCCGATTTCAAGGCACTGCTTTCCGGCGGAGACACGGGTATTGTCGAGGCAATGCTTGCGCCGGGGGCCGCCATCGGTGGAAAGACACTCCGCCAGCTCAACTTCCGGGAAAAATACGGTTTAAACGTGCTGGCCTTGTGGCGCAGGGGGCGGGCATACCGCACCAACCTGAAGGATATGGAACTGACTTTCGGCGATGCCATGGTTCTTTTCGGATCCGTCAAAAACCTCCAGGTGCTTGATCAGGAACCCGATTTCATGGTGCTTACCCATATCGACCGGGAAAAACACCGCACAGAAAAAATGAAAATCGCCCTGTCAATCGTGGCCGCCATTTTGCTGGTGGTGATCATGGGATGGATTCCGATATATATTGCGGTGGTCATCGGCGCGGCCGTAATGATCCTGACCGGCTGTCTCACCATGAATGAGGCCTACCGCCAGATCGAATGGAAGGCCGTTTTCCTCATAGCGGGCATGATACCCCTGGGAACGGCCCTGGACCAGACAGGGGCGGCCATGATGGCCGCCCAATGGGTTATCGCCCAGGTGGGGCCGTACGGCCCCGGCGCCATCATGTTCGGCCTGGTCGCAATGACGGTTGGTTCAACCTGCATTCTGCCCATCCCGGCGGTGGTCGTACTCATGGTACCCATTGTCCTCAACACCGCCGCAGGCATGGATATGTCTCCCCAAAGCCTTATGATGGCCGTCTCCATGGCCGCCTCGGCCAGCTTTATCACCCCCATAAGCCATCCGGCCAAGCTCATGGTCATGGGCCCCGGGGGATACGCGTTCAAGGACTACCTCAAAACCGGTATCCCCCTGACGCTGTTCGCCCTTATCGCCCTGATGGCCGCCGTTCCCTTCTTCTGGCCCCTTATGCCGTAGTTCGGCCCATACAGACGATTGTTACCCCTGACGCAGGCCGCATCCTGCATTAGACAACCGGATTTACCAGGGTGCCGATGTTTTCGATTGTTGCCGCTACAACATCGCCGGGGTTGAGGAAAACAGGCGGGCGCCTAACAAAACCGACGCCTTCGGGGGTGCCTGTAAGAATCACCGTATCCGCGGCCAGGGTTGTATCCTCGCTCAAAAAAGCGATGAGCCTTGAAACCGAAAAGATCATGTCCGACGTATTGCTCGTTTGCATCACCCGCCCATTGAGCGCCAGGGAAATTCCCAATTGGCCGGGATCGGGGATGTCATCACAGGTGACGAGCGACGGGCCCAGGGGGCAAAAACCGTCAAAGCTTTTCCCCCTGACCCATTGCTTACCGCCGCCATGCTTCTGCCAGCGGCGCGCGGATATATCGTTTCCAACGGTGTAGCCCTTGACGTAATCGAGCGCATTTTCGGGTTTGACGTTTTTTACAGGCCGGCTGATCACAACCGCAAGCTCCGCCTCGTAGTCGACCTGGGGCGGTTTTCTGCATGACTCCGGAAGCACGATATTCGCCTGGTGCCCGACGACAGCGCCCGGATTTTTCATAAACACCACGGGATATTCCGGGAGCGCCATGCCGGTTTCCGCCGCGTGCTTTCTGTAGTTGAGCCCGATGCAAAAAATGGCGGCAGGCTCGACAGGGGGCAGGAATCTTTTTATCGTCCGCCTTTCTCCGGTTGCTTCATATCCGCCGGAGGGGGTTTCAAAAACGACTGCCGCCGTGCTCCCCTCGCGGGCCGTACCCAGGCAAACGCCGCCTGTTTCATCGATAAACCGTAATATTTTCAATGGTCTTTCTCTTTCTGGGTCGTCAGGGCGTCTATCTTGACAAAGCATTCCGGTTGACCGACAACAGAACTGCAGCCGGTTGCAGCGGTAAAAAGCGCCAGCGCAAAGCAGGCGCCATCCGTCCTCATAGCAAGACCTTTATAACGCAATCCGTTGCCAATATCAATCCTGACGATCTCCTCCGGGAAAAATATGCCATCTGCCGAATTCTTGATTCATTGGCGTTTCATGGATATATTGAGAAGAAACAAAAAGGAATTATTGCGCAATGGAACAACATCCAATACAGACCCATGCGTTTGGCTCAACCGGGGAGATTGTCACCCGCGTAGGATTGGGCGGCGAAGGCGTTCTTCGGACAACCGGTAAAACCGAAGCGGCCCATGGGGTAATCCGTGCCGCGCTTTCCGAAGGCATTACCTATTATGACAGTGCACGGGTTTATTCGGACAGCGAGCGTTATTACGGCGGGATATGGGGCCGGGATCCGGAGGCAAGAAGCCGTGTTTTTCAAACCAGCAAGTCGGCAAGCCGGGACAAGAAAGGTGCACAAAAAGATCTCGGGGAAACCCTTCAACGGCTTGAAGTGGACCGTCTTGATCTCTGGCAGATCCATGACGTGCGGAGCATGGCGGAGTTGTCGGTGATTTCGGGGCCGGGCGGCGCCCTTGAAGCTTTCGTGGAGGCAAAAGAAGCGGGCAAAGTCCGGTATATCGGGGTTACCGGGCACCATGACCCGGCGGTTCTCACCCGGGCGGTCACGGAACTGCCCGTGGATTCGGTGATGATGCCGGTCAACCCCGTCGAGGAGCTTATTGGCGGCTTTCTGACCCGAACCCTGCCGGCTGCCCTGGAAAAAAACATCGCCGTTATCGCCATGAAGATTTTCGGGGGCGGGAATTATATTGCCCCGAACCTGGGCCTAACCCCGGAACTGTTGCTTCGCTTTGCCCTTGGCAAGCCGGTAACCGTTGCGATTGTCGGGTGCTCGCACATTGCAGAGGTCGAAAGTTTGGCGGCCGCCGGGCGAAGCGCAAAGCCGCTTGACACAAATGAGCTGCAAAAACTTCTTGCGCCTTTCCGCCAGGATGCCCGGAAGTTGGCTTTTTATCGGGGAGTTGTGTAATGCACGGGAGTAATCTGCTGCTTGCCGGAGCGGGGCATGCGCACTTGGATGTTATCGCGGCCATCGGAAAAATCCTTGGGAAAGGCCACTCGGTCACGGTCGTGAGCCCCGGTGAAAAGCATTATTATTCCGGCATGGGGCCGGGAATGCTCGCCGGCGTTTACCGGCCGGAGCAAATCCGCTTTCCGGTGCGGCGCATGGTCGAAAGCCGCGGGGCAACATTTATAACGGACCGGGTGGTTTCTATTGACGCGCCGGGCCGATGCGTGATCCTTGAATCGGGGCGGCGCCTTCTTTATGACGTGCTGAGCTGCAACGTGGGCAGTGGGGTTTCTCAGAAAATACCGGTGGTGTTCGGAAAAGATGTGTTTTCGGTAAAACCCATCGAAAACCTGTACGCGGCAAGACAGCGGATTCTTGCCATGGCCGCCGGAAAACGCGTGCGGGTGGGAGTGTGCGGCGGCGGCCCCGCAGGCGTGGAGATTGCAGGAAACGCCCTTGCCGCCGGCACAGGAAAAAAGGGCGCCGGATGCCGGGTACAGCTATTTTCAGCCGGCCCTATACTCAAAGGCATGCCGGAAAAAGTTCGCCGCCTGGCTATAAAACATCTTGCAGCAAAAGGCTTAGAAATTGTTTCCGGCAGCGCGGTTCTGTCCGTGGAATCCGAGGAATCCGGCGAATCCGGCGCCGTGCGTCTGGAAAATGGCGATGTATACCCGCAGGATATTGTTCTTCTGGCCACCGGCGTGCATCCGCCGGTCCTGTTTTCCGCTTCGGGCCTGAAGGTCGGCACCGACGGCGGGCTGCTGGTAAACCGATTTTTGCAGAGCCCGGACCACCCGGAAATCTTCGGGGGCGGCGACTGCATATCGTTCGCCCCCCACCCCCTGGCAAAGGTCGGGGTATACCCCGTTCGCCAGGGCCCGGTGCTCCTGGCCAACCTGCGTGCCCGGTTGAATGGCGGACGGCTTTTATCCTTCGATCCGGGAGGCGGGTACCTGGTCGTCTTGAACCTGGGCGGCGGGTACGGGATATTCAGCAAGGGGCCCCTCCATTTTGGCGGAAAAACCGCTTTTGTGATCAAGGATTTCATCGATAAGAAATTTATGCGCAAATACCGGCAGTGAATTGAACGCCCGGCAACCGCGAATACCCTGCTAATCAACCCTGTTTTGTCCTTGATGCGATTGATACCCTGTAAAAGGGTTGGCATTATCCCCTCTAATCCGAAAAACCAAGTTTTTCCATCAGTCGATCGAGAAAGATTAACTGCTCCTTCCGAAGTTTAACCCAGGCTTCATGAATGTCAAACCACTCCCCCTTGTCGATTTCCGGGAACTCCCGTATATTACCGCTTTTCGGCGGCCATTCCATGGTGAAAGTGTTGCTCTCTATTCTGGATGTGTCGGCATCCTGGCAGACAGCCCATGCATGAAGCGTTTTCCGATCCGACTGCTTTACGTGCCCCAGCGCGATAAAAGGCCCGTCCGCATCGATCCCCGTCTCCTCCTTTAATTCCCGCCTCCCTGCCTCGAGGGAATACTCCCCTGCTTCGATGATGCCCTTTGGGATCGACCAGGCCCCATCGTCTTTTTTCGCATAAAAAGGACCCCCCGGATGAACAAGCATGACTTGCAGCCTGCCTCGGACAAACCGGTACAGAAGTATGCCGCTGGCGTGAACGCCCAATCGTGAACCTCCGAGCGATAAGCCACCGCTTAAAAGAGGGATTAATCTTCTTCGAGCTGCTTCTTTAAACTATAAGCGATATTTTTATTTAGCTTGCCATTTTTTTCCTGGAATCCAAGCCTTCTGAAACGGATGTCCGTTTCCTGCTGCCAATAGTGGCGGCAGCAGAAAAACACTGATTTCCTCAATTACCCGCACAAACCCTTTCCCGTTATCTACTAAACCGGTCCGGTTTAAAAAGGCTCTCCATTGAGTGGTTTTGTTGCGGTCCATAGTGAATTCCGGTTTAAAAATCAGAGGCACTTTTTCAGGAGTGACGGTTCTTCTGCGATTAAAAGTCGCTTGAATAGCAGTGGCAAGATCTTCGCCGTCAAAACAGAACAGCCTGGACATAACCCAAAGGTCATAAAAATCTTTCATGCGGCTGTTGACCATACCTAAAGATACTATCGCCTGGAGCTTCTCTGAGACCATGGTTTCCTCGGGATAAGCACGGATGCGTGGGGATGGCAGTGCCAAAAGTGTGGGGTATTCGATCTCCTTGATTTCTGGCGTAACTACATCCCCAAAACCGACATCAATTTGAAGGGGGATTCGGGCTTTTTTGAGTACACCAATGAGTTTGACCCGTTTTCCCTGGTATTCCTGCTCTCCCCTGATTTCTTCGACGTTTATACGCCCTGGGTCGAATACAATTCCATCAGCTTCAACCTCAACACGGCAAATTTCCTGGAATAACGCCTTTATCTCTTCTGCTGAATCGTCTCCATATCCGAGCAAATCAAGATCTCTGGTCGGCCGGTAAACCTCATTCGACCAGACTGCGAAAAGCATGGCCCCTTTTAGAACGAACCTACCGGCATAAGCCGAGTTTCCGAGTCGATAAAGCAGTCGCTCCAGTCCATAGCGAATCAAAATATATTGAAAATCCAAACCTCTCTCACGGCTCAAATTATAAAGACGCTGCCTGATGGATGCAGCAGCGCCTTTCATTTTCTCGCTCACGACATGGCCTCCAGGTAAGGACGCATTATGTTCCAGACCTTGCAAATTTTAGCAAAGTAGTAGAGATCATCGTTTAAGCATTTGTGATACCTAAGGCATTCACGCAATGCCTCAACAGCTATATCCAAACCAATTTTATTCCGGTACTTGAAACAATCTGCCACTGTCTTGGCAGCACTGTAAACCTTTACCGGCACACCCTCTATTTTTTGTTCCTCTATTCCTTCAGTAAGGGCCTTTCCTGAAAATCTTACAATTTTTAAAGGAAGTTGGGGCACCCTTGGGAGTCGCGCCTTTCTGTCTATGGCCAACCAGACCACCGGAGGCATCTGTGTCGTCAATTCATGGTATTGCAGCGCTGAAACGAGGCACACAACACCTTCCGGAACTCGTTTGCTTACCTCAGCGAGCGTTCGTTGCTCGGTCGGCTCAGCATCGGGATGCACGTACAGGCCCCGTCCTGTTTTCGCCAAGAGACCCTTGCGGTAAAGGCGGGAAAGATACTCTCTCGGGAGGCCATGACTGTCAAGATCCAAGGGACGAACAACGCCGTTTTCTTTGACAATTTGAAGAATCTTTTGAATCGTTTCTTTTTTCATTATTTATCACAAAACGTCGGCATATAATTATATTTGCCGACATATTATGACAAAAAAAGGAAAAAAGCAATACTGAAAACGACTCGCTTATGGATGTTTTCGTAGATCTTTACTCTGTTTGCAGAAAGCCGCTATTGCAATTTTGGAACCACCCAAGCACCCCTGCACGCCTACCTGGCCATGATCAAGCCTGGATACCCTGGCGATCCGCATTGAGCGGCAATGCTCCAACGCCATGGCAGTGACGCAATATCTCCGGGACCGGTACAGCAGTATGCCGCTTGAATGAACGCTCAATCGGGATCAGCCTTCTTCGAGTTGCATCTGTAAACGATCGTGATCACTGGTCCCGATGTTTTCAGTGTCAAACCACAAATTCAGGGAATCATTTTTGTAGCGCGGTACAATATGAAAATGGACATGGGAAACGGACTGCTGCGCATCTTCCCCGCTTGCATTAAAAATGTTATAACCTGTCGCGCCGAGCTTGCTTTTTATCCTCGTACCCATCGCTTTGGCGACAACAATCATTTCCTTGAGCACTTCTTCATCCGTTTCGGAAACATCATCAAAATGGTTTTTGGCAACAACCAGGGAATGCCCGCGCGCGACCGGGTTAATATCAAGAAAAGTAACCGTTCTTTCGGTTTCATTAACGATCTTTGCCGGTATGCGCCCAGCTACGATTTCACAAAATATGCATTTTTCGCTCATACGTCCTCCCTGGTTCGGGTAAACCGCGACAAAAAAACCTATGAACCGGTTTTTAAATCGTCCGCCGGTACGGCGATTTGGGTAAACAGGCCCTTGGAAATCGTTTTTTCGTTCTTATCGGAAACAGAAAAAATTTCGGATTCCGCTATTTTGATTTTTTTACCGTTGTTGATCACTTTTGACCGGCAGATGATGAAAGGGCCGGAAGCCGGCTTGAAATAGTTGATTTTAAATTCTATGGTCAGGATGCGGAATTGATCCGTTACAGTCGTATAGGACGCATACCCCGATGTATGGTCCGCCATTGTGGCGATGACCCCTGCGTGAACGAACCCGTCCTGCTGCCGGTGGTCATCACGGATCTCCAAACGGGTTTCAAATATGCCGTAATCCATGCCAATGACTTCAAAACCACAAAAGGCCGGAAAGCCCTGGACAAAATCTTTTTTTAAGAATTCAAACCATTGAGACGGCACTGGCATAGCTCCTCTATCTCGGTTAAGGTTTTACTATAGAACCCATCTCAAAATTGTCTTTCGGCCCAATATCTTTGTTGGCGCCTTGATTCAAATCCTCAAAATACTCGAGTATGTCTCCGGTTTGAAACAAGACGCCGCCTCGATTTTGAACCGAAATCCTAATTTTGAGATACGTTCTAGTAATGATATTAATGCGCCGTGACAACAAATTCAAACGCAGAAATGTCAAGCCCGCAGGGACGAACGATTTATCGTTCCCGGCAATGTCACCTGTCGACGCCCACGTGGATCGCCGTTGCGGGATCATACAGGTTGACCCCCGCCCCGCCGGTGCGTTTTGCCACCGCGCGGACAAACCCGATGTATTCCCCCCGGTCCTTTTCAAGGGCTTCCGCATCGGAGGGGAAAGGCGATTTTCCGGTCGCTTCCAGCACTTTTTCAAAATCGCGCCAGTGGCGCCATCCATCCTCGAGCGTATCCACCCGGATATCGTCAATATTGCTGTTTTTCCGCCAGTGCCCGTACCACCAATCCGCCGTCTTGAAGCTCCAGCACTCGTCTTCCCAGAACGGTTTCCCATTGGACTGGCACCGGGCCAGATGCTTCGGCACGACGGTAAAGGATTGGGTCAACCCCGGCGACGCGAAGCCGACCAGCCCGCCGGGACGCAAAAACCGCAGCAGGTAGCCGAGATAGAGCACATCCGTTCCAAAGTACTGGTAGGCGTCGATGGATACGACGACGTCGAAAAAATTATCCGGAAACGGCAGCGCGTGTGCCTCCGCACGCAGGGGAAAAACGGACTGCCCCACGCCTGCGGCCTCCGCCCGTTTCCGGTTGTGATCCGGCGAAATCCAGAGGTCGGCCGCCCATACCTGCACCCCGAATTCCTTTGCCATGAAAATGCTGGTAAGCGCCTTTCCGCAGCCCAGGTCGAGCACGCGCATCCCGGGCGAAAGCGGGAGGTCCGCCAGGAGCCATTCCAAAAGCCACAGTGCATTGGGCCCCATCTGGTTTTCCAGCAACCAGTCCGGGTCGTACCGACCCGAAAGGGGGAACTCGGGCTTGTTAAGCAGGTCCCTGATGTCCGTCACGGCAATGGTTTCCTTTTATGGTCCGGTTATGTCTTTTGAATGTTTCTGACGAGTGCTTCATACCAATAGCGCAGCGCGCGGCATAATCGCAAAATGACTATACCTCAGTCCCCTGATGATATCAATCACGGTTTTCCCACACAAAAGGCCGGCAATATAGCCTCAAAAATAGCGGACTGACAATTACGTAACATCGGTTTCTTATCTTGTGACTTTTTACGACGCCATCATTTTTGATTTTCCAACAATTTGATGGCGATCGTGTTTTTCCGTGATTATGGTTTAAATATACGATAACGTGATTGTTTCAGCCTCCTGCGGCCCTCCTTCAAGACCTTGTCCCGTTTGGATTGAAATGTCCTTCCGGCAGGCGTGCGCAGCCCATAGGATGTGCTGACGAAGGAAGCGCATCAACCTCGCTTCACCGCAAAATCATCATGGAAGCGTAAACCAGTAAAACCAAAAGGAGGAAATCATGGCTCGACTCGATCAAATGGCCGAACCGCAGCGGTCCCACATTGCGAATCTGCCGTGCCCGCATTTTGACAAAACCCCCTGGGCAACCGGACCGGAACTGTCAAAGCGGCGCGTCGCAATCATTTCCACGGCCGGTCTTCATCGACGGGGCGACCGCCCCTTTACGGGGATGGACGGCGACTACCGCGTGATCCCCGGCGATACCGTCGCCAACGACCTCGTCATGACACACATTTCCACCAATTTTGACCGGACCGGCTTTCAGCAGGATGTAAACCTGATCTTTCCCATAAACCGCCTCCAGGAACTCGTCGCCGAAGGGGTTATCGGCAGCGTGGCCGATTTCCACTATTCCTTTATGGGGGCGGCCGATCCATCAAACATGGCATCGCATGCCCAAAACCTTGCCCGGCTCCTTGCCGGTGACAACGTTGATGCGGCATTCCTGGTGCCTGTCTGACCGTTTTGCACACGTGCCGTGGGCGCGCTTGCGCATTACCTTGAAGAGACGGGCATCCCCACAACGCAAATCAGCCTGATATACGAACATACCGATGCAATCCGGCCGCCCCGGGCGCTTTGGGTGCCGTTCGAACTCGGGCGGCCGCTGGGCGTTCCGGGCGATGCCGCTTTTCAACGAAAAGTGCTTTTGTCCGTCCTGACCCTTCTCGAAGCAAAAGAAGGCCCCGTGCTGGATGTTTTCCCCGAAGAAGCGCCTGACACTTCATCGGAAAAAACCGAAGGGGAAGACACATGGGCCTGCCCTGTAAGCTTCGCCCCTCCCCCGGCCGAAGAAACCGGCCTGGAAATGAAAATCCAGGCGCTGAAACACGAGGTAACGGAACTCAGGCCCTGGTATGATATTGGCCTTGAAAAGCGGGGGCGGACGGCGATGGCCGACTTTGACCCGGAAACCGCCGCGGAGGTCCTATGCGATTATCTTTCCGGAAAAGCCATCGGAATCCCTGAGCGGGAGATTTCACCGGCTGTAGCACTTCGGCTTGCGGCACAGGATTTGAAATCTTTTTACTTCGAAGCCGCCATATCCCGGCCGGGCGCAAAAACCCCGGACAGCAAGGCCTTTGCCAATTGGTACTGGACACAAACGGCAGCCGGAGAAATACTAAAGGATATACGGGAAAAATGCGCCGCAGAAGAAGACCGGGATCTTCAAATGGCGGGAAAAATGTTTCTTGTCCCCATGGGACAATAAAAAACCATCAAACAATAAGGATCCCGGAGGTGAAAATGACAAACACCCTGCGGCCAAAGGCATTGTTTTTCGATGTCAACGAAACCCTGCTGGACCTGACCGAAGTCAAACAATCGGTGAGCAGTGCCCTTGACAACCGACCGGAACTTGCGGCGCTCTGGTTCCCTACCCTGCTTCATCACTCGCTTGTATCGACGGCTGCCAAACAGTTCAGGCCTTTCGGCGAAATCGCCGTTACCGCCCTGATGATGGTAGCCAAAAGCAACGGCATTGACCTTTCGGAAGAAAAGGCCAAACAGGCCATAGAGCCGATTCTTTCGGCGCCGCCCCACCCGGATGTGATTTCCGCATTGAAACGCCTCCGGAAACAAAATATCCGGATGGGCGTGTTGACCAATTCTTCCAGAGGCGCTATGGTAAAGCAGATGAAAGCCGGGAAAATGGACGGCCTGTTTGATTTCATGCTCAGCGTGGAAGACATCGGCATCTATAAACCCCACCGTGAGGTCTACCACTGGGCCGCCGAACAGCGGAAAATACCGCCGAAGGACGGCATGATGATCGCGGCGCACGGGTGGGATGTGGGGGGTGCGGCATGGGCCGGCATGCGTTCGGCCTTTGTGGCGCGTCCCGGGCAGGCCCTCTATCCTTTGGCCCCGGAACCGGAGATTATCTCCCCGGACATGGAAGATCTCGTCGACCGCCTGATTCTGCTGAAATCATGATAGCAATATACAGCCATGACGGGCGAGTTTGATGCAATCGAAGAACCCGGACCATGACTCCCACGTCCGTGTGCGGGAACATAATCCCCGGACACGGGTGCGCCCACTTCCAATAACGGAGGGATCCAAAAAGGGGGGGGATTCAACATGTGCGACACATTCGTTATACGCATTAAAAACGGGATGCTTTTCGGCAAGAACAGCGACCGCGAACCGGGGGAAGCCCAGCTGGTGGTCCGCAAGGAACCTGTTTCCGATGATACGGCGAAAACAATGGCCGCCACCTATATTTCCATTGACGGGGCGGGCCGTCGCCACGGCGTCCTTCTCAGTAAACCGGCCTGGATATGGGGTGCTGAAATGGGCGCCAACGACCGCGGCGTGGTCATTGGCAACGAGGCGGTCTTTACGCGGGTGCTGGAGAAAACAGACGGCCTGATCGGCATGGACCTTGTCCGCCTGGGACTGGAACGCGGCGATACAGCGACGCATGCCCTGCATATCATCACCGGGCTGCTCGAAAAACATGGCCAGGGGGGCGTTTGCGGTTTCAGGGACAAACGGTTTCGTTATGACAACAGTTTCATCATCGCCGACGCCGAAGACGCCTGGGTGCTGGAGACCGCCGGCCGGCACTGGGCGGCACGAAAGGCATCGGATTACGCCGCTATTTCCAACTGCCTGACCATCACCACGGATTATGACATGACATCAGCCGGTATCGAGGATTTCGCCATCCGCCGGGGACTTTACAAGGGCAAAGGCCCCCTGGACTTCCGGAAGACCTTCGAGGCCCCCTTGATGCCTTTTTTGGCCCGCTCCCGGAGGCGCCTTGAATCTGCCTGCAATGCGATACAAACCATACCGGAGGCGGATTCGCCAGCGGATTTCTCCACGGCGATGGATATTTTAAGGACCCACCGACACCCAGACGGCCCACCGGCGTCCGGGTCCAATGCGGATATCTGTATGCACGCGGCCGGGCCTGTCCGGCGAAGCCAGACCACCGGCTCGATGGTCTCCCTGCTGGAAAAAAACCGCGCCACCCACCTCCTTACCGGCACCTCCACCCCCTGCCTGTCGGTATTCAAGCCGGTTGACGTATCGGGTGACGACCCTTTTTACGTGCTGAACCCTGACGGGAAAACCGTTGAAGGTTCGTTGTGGCGGCGATTTGAACCGGTTCACCGGCACGCCCTGTTTTCAGGCGATAGAAGAGACATGCTCCGCCGCTCGGCCCGGCGGGCCGAAGAAAAAATGCTGGCCGGACTGGCGGCATATCCGGACGGCCAGGGCGATACAAACCGGCTGGTCGCTGCCCAGGAACCGGTTCGCGACTGGACGGAAGAAAAAATACAATCCTTTCACAAAATGCCGTTTCAATACCCCCTGACGCCCTACGGATGGTTCTGGAAGCGCATGAACCGAATGGACGGCATCGATCCGCAGCTATAAATCAGAATCACTTCCTGGATCGCCTTCACAAACCGCTACCTGCCTTCGAACCGGGGCTCCCGTTTTTCGAAAATGGCCTGCAGGGCCTCGATGTGATCTTCGGTGCTGTGGCAAAGGGCCTGGTAGGCCGCGGATTGCTCCAGGATCTGCTCCATGGTGCCGTGCTGGCTCAGCCGGAGAAGCCGCTTGGACATGCGCAGGGCCGGGCCCGGCTTGGCGGCAATACGGTGTGCCAGGTCCATTGCGGCGCCGATCAACGAATCATGGGACACCAAGTGGTTGACCAGCCCTATGCGCGCCGCCTCCGAGGCGGATACCGTCTGGCCGGTGAAGGTCATTTCCGCCGCTTTGGCCTGCCC
>PUOB01000349.1 GCA_003551985.1 Desulfobacteraceae bacterium
AAATAACCGGCATCATCAGCAATGTGCCCGGGCCGGGCCGAAGCCTCTGCTTTGCCGGTGAAAAACTGAAAAAGGTCATGTTCTGGCTGCCGCTGTTAAAGGGGTTGAGCCTCGGCATCAGCATAATAAGCTATAACAATGCCGTCTTTATGGGTATTGTCACGGACAGCCGGATCGTCCCGGATCCCGAAACCATCAGCGGGCATATTGAAGACGAATTCAAGGCCCTTCTGGCACAGTGCGGCAGCGAAACCGAATAATTATTTTTCAGACGCCATCAAGTGCTGGCGCAGCCTCAAAAGTCCGCCTATGTCGCAAACTTCGCCGTCATCCATGGGAATCTCCAATACCGGGATGCCGGGATCGATGTCCCGCCGCAGCTGCCGGATTTTATTTTTATCGCTTTCCGCAAGGCCCTGGAACTGCCGGTAGGACATCTCGAGCTGCCTGACAATGCCGGACGGAATTAAATCGGATGCTTCCAGTTCGCTGAAGAGCGCATTGACAGCAGCCGGGTCGCCCGACCGGTGTACGCGGTTTACGATAAATCCATGAAACGGCATGCCGCAGGCATTCAAGCGCTTATAAAAATATTCTGCTTCCCGCATGGGATACGCCATGGGGGTGGTGACGGCGATAAAGGCCGTGACCGAATCGGAAAGCAGGGACTCGACAGCCTTTGCCCGTTGTTGAAAACCGTCAAACAGCGCATCGTTGAACAGGGAAAAAAAGCCGAACAGGTCCTCCATGGCACGTTTTCCGACCACTTGCGACATCGCCTTCAACATCGGCGTCTTGACCAGGCTGAACATCATGCCGCCAAGTTTCCCGGCCCTTGAGCCTGGATTGAGAATCCGCCTGAAATACTGGTTACCCAGCAGATTCAGTACACGCTCCGGCGCATCCAGAAAATCAAGCGCCCGGCGGCTGGGGGGCGTATCCAGAACGATCAGGTCCCATTCCCCCTGCTGATAGATTTCATAGAGTTTCTCCATCGCCATATATTCATGGGAGCCGCCCATATTCTCGGAAAGATGCTGGTAGTACCGGTTGGAAAAAATTTGCGGCTGCATATCCCTGGGGGCATACCGGCTGATCAGGTGGTCGAACGTCCGCTTCGCGTCGAGCATCATGGCGTGGAGTTCACCGGAACTGTCTTCCGGTATATCGAGCGGCACCTTCACCGCTTTATCCGGAAACTCCCCTATTCCCATAAAATCCGCAAGTCGCCGGGCCGGGTCGATTGTTAAAACAATGGTTTTCAGGCCGGATAAGGCGCCGTGCAAGCCGATGGCGGCTGAAACGGTCGTTTTCCCCACGCCGCCGCTGCCGCAGCAAACGATAACACGGGGGGCGCCTGCTTGTCCCATGTTTTCAAGCATCCGCCATACCCCCCGTTTCTTTTTCCGGTACGCTCAGTTTGCCGGCGATTTGCCGGATGCCATCCAAGCCCAGATCATTTGTAAAAAAAAATGGGATTTCAACGACAGGGCATTCTGCCGCCTTATTGACGGTGGCGATGTATTTTTCATGAATTTGTCTCCGGACGAGTTGGTGCCGTGCAGCCACAAGCACGGCGTCCAGGGCTGCGGGGTTTCCGGTGGCGGCATACAGCTTGTCTGCCCTGTTGGAAAAAAGCAGGTCGTATAGGGCTTCCGATGTTCTGGGCTGGAAAATATCGGGATATACGCCGTTCAAGAAAAACGTCCGGACCGGCATGCCGATTTCATCACGTGCGGTTGTCATCAACTCTACGGATTCTTTTACCGGGATCTCTTCGGGTAGCGATACCAGGGCGAGTGCGGTTCGGTTTTCATCCTTTAACAGCATATCCAGGCGTTGAACCTGGGAGACGATAGGGCCGACGCGTATCATGCGAATAAGCGTTTGCGGCAGCCTGAGCAGGCTCAACACGTGGCCTGTGGCGGGAGAATCGACGATGACGATGTCAAAAACGGGCCGGCTGTTTTTATCCCTTGCCCCTTCCCACCGCCATAACCGCCCGAGCGTCATGACCTCTTTCAACCCCGGCGTCGCAGTGGCAAGATAATCAAAAAGACGGCTGTTTGTAACGCGCTTGGCCACAAAGGCCGGCCTTATATGATATTGGGCATATGCCGTCATTTCGGCTTTCGGGATGACCTTTGCCAGAAAAATGCGTCTGGATACACGCAAGGGCGTTTCATTAATCCCGGTTTTTCCGAATAGACGGCCAATGGCCTCGCTCTCTTCGGTTTCCACAAGGAGAACCCGTTTTCCCGCAGCTTCCGCAGCAAATGCAAGCGCCGCGGCAAGCGTCGTTTTTCCGGTTCCGCCCTTTCCCATAACGAAAACCAGGCGACGGTCGATTAATTGCGCTATATCCGGATCAATAGGGTCAGTCGGCATCCTTTTTACCCGCAATTTCCTTTTCCAGCGTTTCCACCTTTTCTCTCAACGCATCGATGCTTCTCGAAAGCTCCCGGAACTCTTTCTGCCCGGCCATGTTCATCTTTTCCAACGCCTCATCGACCCGCCTGTCGATAGTGCCGGAAACCCAGTCCTGAAAACTTTTCCGGTATTGGTCGACCTCATCAATGAAACGCCCGGCGTCTTTTTCTCCGGCTTGTTTTTTTCTCTTGACCGCCTCAAGCAGCTTGTCGATGTCATCCTTCGGCAGATCGGAAATGTTTTGCCGCATGGCATCATAGCGCTTTTTGCATTCGCTGAAAACCTCTTCACCCTTCTTGAAAAACTCTGCAAAAACGCTTTCCACGCTTTCGTGCGGCGCCTCCCCGGCCGCCGCATCCGTATTTCTCCCTTTCCCGGCGGCAACATCGATACGGTCAAGGATTCGATGGGTAATATCGTCTCCGGTTTTGGTGTCCACGATGGCCACGTTTTCCCCTTCCTCGACCAGGCCGGCGATCCGGTCCCTGGTGATGAATTTTTTCCCGACAGTATCATATAATCTGCCGTTTGCGTAGCGCTTGATCAGGTACATGGGTGGGGCCTCCGGGTTGTCGGTTGTAAGATGTAGGTTGTAGGTTGTAAGTTTTATGATTTATGTTATAGACTATATTAGTGCCCGAACGAAAACCCGGATTTTTCGTCAAGGTCAAGGACGGCGATAATTTTAACCGCAGGAATACTTGATGTATTTTGAGGATTAAAATTTGAGCCGGACGCAGAGATTGGCGAA
>PUOB01000336.1 GCA_003551985.1 Desulfobacteraceae bacterium
AATTGGTGAAAAAGACGGTTTTCGTTCAGCCACGTCACAGGGCGCGTCGAAAAAGCCATAGAGATATAAGCGTTCTCCTGCAGTTGCAAGGGCAATACCCGGCACCCCCCGGGGGAAATTGTCCTTATAAAGATATATGAAACTGGTCATTTATATATATGACCAATTTCATAGACGGGCGTCCGGTACCGCCCGTAAGCAACATCGGGCGGGCACCGCACATAGGGCGAAAGATTTTTCGCCCCTACAGGCGGTACCGGGCGGCCGGCTAAATGAAATTGAACCTTTTAAAGGCCGGCCCTGGACTTGATTTCATCGGCCTTGTTGGTGTTTTCCCAGGAAAATTCCGGCTCGCTTCTGCCGAAATGGCCGTAGGCAGCGGTTTTGCTGTAAATCGGCCGCCTTAAATCCAGGTATTCGATAAGGCCGGCGGGCCGCAGGTCAAAAACCTCGCGCACGATATCGACAGCCTTGTCTTCGCTGATTTTCCCCGTTCCCTGGAAATTCACCAGCACGGATACGGGATTGGCTACGCCAATGGCATAAGCGACCTGAACCTCGCATTTTTTTGCAAGGCCCGCGGCCACCAGGTTTTTGGCGATATGGCGGCCCATGTAGGAGGCGCTCCGGTCGACTTTGGAGGGGTCCTTGCCGGAAAAGCATCCGCCCCCGTGCCGCCCCTGGCCGCCATAGGTGTCAACGATGATTTTGCGGCCGGTCAGGCCGCAGTCGCCCATGGGGCCGCCAACCACGAATTTACCGGTGGGATTGATAAAAAACTTGGTTGCATCCGATATCATTTCCGGCGGCAGCACTTTTTTGACAATTTCCTCGATAACGGCTTCCTTCAGGTTGTCATAGGATACATCCGCGTTGTGCTGGGTGGAGACGACCACGGTATCGATGCGTTTGGGTGTTCCGTCTTCATATTCGATGGTCACCTGAGATTTACCGTCCGGTCTCAGGAAGTCCAGAATGTTGTTCTTCCGGGCTTCGGCAAGTTGTTTGGTCAGCCGGTGGGCGTATATGATCGGCATGGGCATCAACTCGGGCGTTTCGTCGCAGGCATACCCGAACATCAGCCCCTGGTCTCCCGCGCCCTGTTCCTTGTCGAGCCCCTTGCCCTCGTCGACGCCCTGGGCGATATCCGGAGACTGCTTGTCGAGGCTGCTCAGAACGGAGCATGTTTGATAATCGAACCCCATATCCGACGATGTATATCCGATGTCCTTGACGGTTTGCCTTGCGACGTCCGTATAATCCACCGTGGCCGTTGTCGTGATCTCGCCGGCTATCATTATAAGCCCGGTGTTCACGAGGGTTTCACAGGCAACACGGCACCGGTTGTCCTGCTCCATGATGGCATCGAGTATGGAATCGGATATTTTGTCCGCTACCTTGTCCGGATGCCCCTCGGTCACGGATTCCGATGTGAAAAGATAATTTCTCAATGATGACATGTTGTGCTCCTTTGCTGATGTTGAGGTTTCCAATTTCTTTGTGCGTCAATTGCCGGGGAAATCGTTTCAATGGTTACTGTCGCGGTCCGGTGCCCGGCGGAAAAAGCATGAGGTTGTCGATCAGCCGGGTATCGCCCACCTTGACGGCAAGTGCCATGAGAACCGGCCGGTCAATGGCGTCGATGTCTTCCAATGTGTCGGGATGGCAGATCTTGATATAATCGATTACCGTATCCGCTTCCGATTTGATGGCGGCCTCGCTTTTTTCGATGATACGGCGGGGGTCGGTCTCTCCTTCGGCCACAGCACGGCGCGCTTCGGTGAGGCAGCGATAAAGGACCAGGGCCGATTGCCGCTGTTTTTCCGACAGAAATTTGTTTCTGGAGCTCATGGCCAGGCCGTCGGGTTCCCTGACCGTGGGGGCGCCGATGATTTCCGTGTCGAAATTGAGATCTCTGGTCATTTTCCGGATGACGGCAAGCTGCTGATAGTCTTTTTCGCCGAAGACGGCAAAATGGGGTTTGGTAGTGTTAAAAAGCTTGGCGACAATGGTCGCCACCCCCCTGAAATGGCCGGGCCGGGAGAGCCCGCACAGGTGGTCGGGCAGGTTGGCCTGGACGATGTACGTTTCGTATCCGGCCGGGTACAGTTCTGCTTCGCCCGGCATAAAAAGGATATCCACCCCTGCGTCTTCTGCCAGCGCCGCATCCCTTTCCGGGTCCCTGGGGTATGTGGACAAATCCTCGTTCGGCCCGAACTGGGCCGGGTTCACGAATATGCTGGCCACCAGGCGATCGGCCAGTTGGCGGCCGCGCTTCATCAGGGACAAGTGTCCTTCGTGCAGATACCCCATGGTCGGCACGAATGCGATCGTCTGGCCGGATGTCCGGATTTGTTCGGCCCGGTTTTGCATATCGGTTATGGTGGTTATTGTATCGATGATTTTTCCCCGCTTTATCCTTGACGACTTCGTAAAAAGTCCAATATCTGCGTTGCGCACAATTTCTGAAGAATATCATCACGCCTTGGCGTGACTCAATTCTTCAAAAATTGCACGCGCCTTGATCTTGAACTTTTTACAAAGTCGTCTGACCACGACTTTTTACGAGACTATCAAAAATGAAGGGCAAATTTTCGCCCCTGCTGCAACAGCCGGCACCGTCTCGGGGGGCCAGGCTTTTGACCTTATATAAAAGACCTATTTCATAGCCGGACGGCCGGTACCGCCGTGAGCAACATCGGGCGGGCACCGCACGGTTGCTAAGGGCGGTACCGGCCGTCCGGCTGAATGAAATTGAACCTTGAGCCTGGCCTTTTTTCAAAGCCGTCTGAAAACGTATGCACATATCATGAAAAGCAGATATATTGGTGCTGCATATTTATTTGCGTTGCGGCTGTCGTCCAATGTCACCGAACCGGCGAATGAACGTCCGGGCCGCCGCTTCGGCTTTTCGGCCTATTATTGATCCAGTTATTGATCCAGGCGGTTCATCACCTGTCCGGTGACCACCTTTGGATAATAAAAGGTGGTTTTGCGGGGCATGGTATACCCTGCTTCGGCGATGAGGCGCACCTGGTCGTTGCTGGGCGGGTTAAGAATAAATGCAATATCGTTTTCGCCCTTGTGCACCGACTGCACAGCATCATCATCCCGGCTCGTGTAATGGATAAGGGCCTCATTGTCCAGGCTTTTTTTGTCGAAACCCATAAGCTTGA
>PUOB01000075.1 GCA_003551985.1 Desulfobacteraceae bacterium
ATCCTTTCAGCCATCTCATTTCCAGGAGCTTGATTATGCCTCCCATCCAGGAAATCGAAGCCATCCGACGCGCCCACATCCTTGACGCCGCGCTTCGCACCATTGCCGAAAAGGGCTGCGCCAACGTGACCATGGACGATATTTGCCGGGCCTCCGGTTTTTCCAAGGGCGGCCTCGCCTATTACTACCAATCCAAGCAGGCGCTTTTTCTGGCCGCGTTCACCGAATTTTTCGACCGGATTTTTCAAAGGGGTAAAGAGGAGATGGATCAATACGACGATCCCCTTGACAAGCTTTTTTCCTTTACCTGGCTTTATAATTCGGACGACCCGGACGCCTTTGTCGGCTACCCGGTGTTGTTCGATTTCATGGCGATCGCCGTGCATGATCCGGCATATCGCCGGATATTCTATGATTGGGTCGGCAACTGGGTGGTCCTTCTCCGGGCGGCCCTCGAGAAAGGCGTGGCAAAGGGCGTATTCCCGGACATGGACTGCGAAAAGACGGCCCAGGGCATCAGCGCGGTATACCAGGGGATTGCCACCCGCTGGTTTTTGGCGCCGGATGCCCATTCCCGGGAGTGGGCTCTGGAAACCCTCGAGAGCGCGGTTATGGGGCTGCTCAATCAACACCAACAAGCAAAGGGGAGGTAAACGATGGCTGTTTTCGAAAACAAAAACCAGATGATGACGGTGCTGGGCGAACTGTTTGAAAAACTGATGGCGGACCCCGTCATGGGACCCAAGTTCGCCCAGACCAACATTGTCATCAAGTTCAACATCAAGGACCCGGATGCATCCTTGTGGCTCACCCCCGGGGACGGCAGCCGGGGGGATGTCCTGTGGGGCAACAATGTCGATGTCAAACCCACCGTGGAGATGAGCCTGAGCGCCGATACCTGCCACCGGTTCTGGCTCAAGGAAATCAGCATGCCGGTCGCCCTGGCCAAGGGGCAGATCAAGGCCAAGGGGCCCATGCCGAAGGTGCTCAAGCTCCTGCCGATGCTCAAGCCGGCCTATGAAGCGTATCCCGACCTGGCCAGGTCGCACGGCCTGCCGGTCCAAGACAAATAACAAGGGAGGGCAGCCATGGAACGAAGCCTGAAACAGTTTGAAACCGACCGTCTGGAAAGCGCAAAAGCGGCCGCGCGCCTTATTCTTGCTTCCGGCACCACCTCGCCCCGGGTGGGCGGCGTCGGGGAGTGTTCGATTCATATCCTGGACGACCCATGCGACATCGAGGATGTGTGCCAGGAAATGGAGCGCATGGCGGAGGTGAAGAAGAGCTGGGGGTTGTTCCTGCGGGATGCCGCCATGCTGCGGGATGCCGACGCCGTCCTCGTTGCCACGACAATGCGCTGCGTGTCCGATCCCGCGGATATCAACTGCAACATGTGCGGCAAGCTGGTCTGCGAATACTTCCGGGAAGCCGAGCGTATGCCGGATGATCCCGACGTGGCATTCAGGGGTCCCCTTTGCATTTTCCGGGCCACCAATATCGCATATGCCATTGACGGCATGATTTCCCAGGCACGCAACTTAGGCATCGACTACGGGGTTTACTGGTCCGTGGGCGCCGCTGCCATGCGGATGCGCATACTTCCCCAAAAAACCGGGTACGCCCTGGGCGTGGCTATTTCCGTAACGGAAAAAAGCCCCTTCCGGGACATTCCCAAGCGCTACGGGGAGATCAACCAGAGAAGCATGAACGACCGTATGATTCAGCGCCTGTGGCCGCAGTTCCGGTCGATCTACAGCTGAAAACCCCAATATCGTATACACATCGTATGCACCAAGTCGCATTTACTGGAGGAAGCCATGACCATCCTTGAAATGACCTCGCTCGTGGAAAACGGGCTGGACCGGGCGGTTGAGCTGATGGCCCTGAGCGCCCGCAACAGCTTCCGGTTCAACGACCGGAACACCGTCAAAATCATCAGCGTCCAGGGGGACGAACTGGAGCAGATCGCCGAATACTGCTTCTCTTTGGGGGACATGTCCCCCCTTGCGGCCAGGGACGGCCGCAACCTCGTACAGCTGATGAAGGAGCCCTCCGCCCTGATGATCCTGGGGGAGAAGCGCAAGTCGGATTTCAACTACAACTGCGGCGCCTGCGGGTACCGAACCTGCGCGGACATGAACAAGGCGGAGGAGGTCGAGTCCCTCACGGCAAACGGCCCCGTCTGCATGTTCAAAAGCGTCAACCTCAACATCGCGGCCAACGCCGCCGCGGCCACGGCTCACCGGCTGGGGCTCCACTGCCGGGTATTTTCCACATTTGCATTCGCCGCGCTGTCCATGGAGATCATCACGGACGTGGATATCGCGGTCAGCGTGGCCGTAAGCGCAGCCCGGAAAAATCCCTTTTTCAACCGGCATGAATACTGGACCCAGGAACATTGGGACGAGATTTTCAACAGGGAGTTTCCAACTTATAACCGTGGGTTTATCGGTGCCGTCGAAGATTGACGGCTTCGTAAAAAGTCCAATATCTTCGCCTGCGCGCAATCTCATAAGAATCTGACGCAGGCCTAAAATATATGATCGGGCGAAAGGTTTTTCGCCCTAAAGGAATTGCGTATGCCTCGATCTTGAACGTTTTACAAAGTTGTCTGAAACGGACGTTGTGCGACGTCATCAGGATTGACATTATTAAACAAAGCGACAAAGAGGGGGCGAAAAATGAGCGCAAAAGCCCATCTGAACCAGGCCATCGTGTCCCACCTCGTGGAGATGAAGGCCGACGAAAAGCCGGACAAGGAAGTCCTCGTGTTTGAACACGGCGATCTTGGCGAAGACATCCTGACCTACCGGCACCTCCATGAACAATCCAACAAGATCGCCCGCCTGTTTCTGGACCATGGCATCGGCAAGGGGGACACCTACGCGGTTTTCATGCGCAACCACCCGGAATTCGTCTACGCCATGCTGGCCGGCCCGGTGATCGGCGCCGTCATGGTCCCCATCGACCCGAGAAGCCGGGGCGACCGGCTCCGTTTCATGCTGTCGAACGCGGGCGTCAAGGCGGTCGTGGTGTCGGGCGAGCTGTTGGAAACCCTGGCGGAAGTCATCGGCGACCTGCCGGGCATCAAGTTGGTCAGCGTGGCTTACCGGCCCGAGAAGGCGATGGAAATATCCAAGGATTATCCGGCACTGAACGAAACGCTCGAAAAGG
>PUOB01000243.1 GCA_003551985.1 Desulfobacteraceae bacterium
ATTATTTTTTTAGTTTTTTTTACGCGTTTTCTCAAGAAAAAAATCGTCACCGCTTGGCCCCCTGCCATATCCGCTCCTTTTCCGCCATGGGCATCTCCGAAACATGGATATTTTGGTTTCGCGCCGCTTTTTCAATTTCGGCAAAGCGGGCCGCGAATTTCTTGTTTGTACGCCTCAGGGCGGCTTCAGGGTCTACCTTGTGCATCCGGGCCAGGTTGACCACGGTAAAGATCATATCACCGATTTCATCCTCAATGTCGTCAACGGCATGTTTATCGGCGGCCTCGGAAAGCTCGTCGATTTCTTCCTTGATTTTTACGATCACCCCTTCGGGACTGTCCCAGTCAAAACCCACCCGGCTTGCCGAAGACTGCACTTTAAGGGCATAAAGCAGGGCCGGCAGGGTTTCCGGAATGCCCGAAAAGATCGATACCCGGTGTTCCTTGCCGTTTTCCTTGCGTTTCAGTTTTTCCCAATTGACGATCACCTCGTCCGCGTCCGCCGCACTTTTATCCCCGAACACATGGGGATGCCTGTAAATCAGCTTATCCGCCAGGGCGCCGGCAACCTCGTCGAGAGAAAACAAGCCCTTTTCCGCTGCGATGATGCTGTGAAAGACAACTTGCAGCAAAACATCCCCCAACTCCTCCATCATTTCTTCGGCATCGTCGTTTTCAATGGCATCGGCCAGTTCGTATGCCTCTTCAATCAGCCCTTTTATCATGCTCTTGTGGGTCTGGGCGGCATCCCAGGGACACCCGCCCGGCCCCCGCAATCGCGCCATTACCCGTACGAGGCGCTCCATTTCCCTCATCGTTTCACCTTTTTGCATTCTTTTCCGGTTTTGCGTTGCACCGGTTTTGTATTGCAACCGGTTTTGTATTGCAATAGATGCGCCACAAAAACCAATCCCCACAAAAACCAATCCCCACTAAAACCAATCATTGACAAAACATCCCGGCTTTTCTATTTTTTTTTATTTCAACAACCCAAAAACAAGGCGGCAATACAATGAACCACCCGATCCGTATCGGTGCATTGATCAGCGGAGGCGGCAGCAACCTTGAAGCCGTCCTGAACGCATGCGACAGCAGCGACATTAACGGCCGGATCGTTTTCGCCGGCGCCGACCGGGCCGGCGGCAAAGGGCTCAAAAAAGCGGAAAAACGGCGCATCCCGACCTTTTTCGTGGACTATGCCGATATAATCCGGCAATATACAGCCAGCCCAAACCCATCCAACCGCCAAACGCCGCCGGACGATTTCGACCTTGACGATATCGCCCGCAAACAATCCCTGATCGATCCGGCCGATACCCGTCGGCTTAACGCCTTTTTAACAACCCGGGCCATCGCGGAAGCCGCCCTCCTGGAAAAAATGTCCCCATACCCCTTTGACCTGCTGATCCTTGCCGGTTTCATGCGCAATTTGACGCCCTATTTCATTGACCGGGTAAATACGACGCCGGGCTTTCCAAGAATCATGAACATTCATCCCGCCCTCCTTCCCGGTTTTCCCGGTACGGACGGGTATGGCGACACGTTCCGGCATGGCTGCAAGGTGGCCGGGTGCACGGTGCATTTCATCGATTACGGGGAAGACTCGGGTCCCATCATAGGCCAGCGCTGTTTTCCCATAGAGGAAAACGATACGATCGAATCAATCAGAAAAAAAGGGCTTGAGCAGGAATGGCGGCTCTACCCGCATTGCGTCCGGCTTTTTGCAGAAAATCGCATCAAAACCGTAAAAATGACCCATACACGCAAAACGGGTGAAATCCACCAACGCTCCGTCGTAAAGATCGCCGATTCGCCGTGAACCTTAAAACGATTCGTGTATTGCGCCTCACCCGCCGACGCCCAAGGCCCTTATCATCAGCGGCAGCGCCACGAATGTCCCGACGGAACTGCCTATATTGGCAAAAACCACTACGAGCAGTATCCGGGTGACCTTGTTTTTCCAAAATCCCCTTACCGAAAGGATATCGTGCGGCAGGTCCTCCAGGTCGCTTACCTTGGGCTTTCTCACCGATGCCTCCACCAGCCCGGCAATCCATCCGGCCGCCAGCATGGGATTCAATGAAGTGAGCGGCGAGGCACCTATGGCCGCAAGAAGCGTCACCGGGTGGCACAATGCCAGAAGCGCCCCGAGCCCTGCAAAAAAAGCGTTGGCAAAAATCCACAGCAGCAGCATCTCCCCGCCGACCGACCGGCCCCCGTGAAAGAACCCGTAAACAAAAAGCCCTATAATAACCGCAGGAATCAACCACTTCACCACACTGCCCGCTTTCCCTTTGGGCGGCACGGTCTCCAGGGGTGCGATGTCGATGTCTTCCCCTATATACCGTCTGATGCCCGGCACGTGGCCGGCCCCCACAACGGCGACGATTTTTGAACCGCCCGCGTTTCTGATCTTCTGCGACAGGTACCGGTCCCTTTCATCGATCAAAATTTCCCGGATCGAGGGATGGGTCGTCTCAAGCTCGGACAGCATGCTTTCCAGGATATCCTCGTTTTTCATTTTTTCGATATCTTTTTCATCGATATCGTCGACCCCGCCCATGGACATCAAAAGTTGAAAAAAAAGTTTGATCTTGTTGAAAAAACCGGTTGTTCGCCAGGTACGCGAAAGGGTTATGGTGATATCCCTGTCCGCCAGGCAGATTTCGGCCCCGGCGTTTTCCGCGGCTTCAAGGGCGCGGATCATTTCCTCGCCCGGACGGACGCCGAACTTGTCCCCGATTTTCTTTTGAAAGGCCGTCAACATCAGGTTCGACAAAAGGAGAAACGCCTTTTTCTCCCTGACCACCTTGAAGATATCCATCTCCCGCCACGCGGTTCGGCTTCGGATGGACTGGTACCGTGAACCGCAGAGCTCCACACAGACCGTATCGGGATTTTCCGCGTCGATGACTTTTTCCACCAGCGCCGTACTCCCGCTGGACACGTGGGCGGTCCCCACAAGCACGATCTCCCTGCCATCCAGGTTTATCCGGGTAAGCTCGAGGCCCTCTGCCTCATTGGCATTGTCCGTATCATTCATATGTTATAATGGTCCCCTGAAATCAAATAACAAGTTTGACGGCTTCGTAAAAAGTCCAATATCTGCGTTACGCGCGATTTCCGAAGAATATCACGTACACCTAAGTACGCTCAATTCTTCAAAA
>PUOB01000270.1 GCA_003551985.1 Desulfobacteraceae bacterium
GGTTATGGTGGACAATCCCAGTATGTGCATATTGGCATGAACCGCCGCAATGACCTCCTGTATGGTTGACATGCCAACGGCATCCGCGCCGATCATCCGGAAAAATCTCGTTTCAGCAGGTGTTTCAAGGGATGGCCCCTTCAGGCCAAGATAAACGCCCTGCTTCAGCGATATGCTCTTTTCTTTTGCTGCGCTGACGGCCACTTGCACCAAATGAGGCGAATATACCGCCGTCATATCCGGAAACCGGAGTCCCCACCGGTCGTCGTTGGGACCCATAAGCGGATTTTCGCCGGTCAGGTTAATATGATCCCGGATGACCATTATATCCCCCGGGGAAAAACCGGGATTGAGGCCGCCGGCGGCATTGGCGACGATAAGCGTGTTCACGCCCATGGCCTGCATCACCCGGACCGGGAACGCCACCTCTGCCGGCGTATACCCCTCGTAGAGGTGAAAACGCCCCTCCATGGCCACAACCGGTTTTCCGCCGAGGCTGCCCATAAGCAACCGGCCGGCATGCCCGGTTACAGTGGAGAGAGGGAAACCCGGTATCTCCTCATACGCAATCGCGAATGACACCTCAAGGGCGGCAAGGCTTTTGCCGAGCCCGGTTCCCGTCATCAAGCCCAAAACCGGTTCACCGCCGGTTTTTTCCTGCAGAAATGCGGCGGTGTCCAGCACTTTTTCCCAGTATTTGTCCATGATCTGCAATCACCCTCTTCAACATCCTTTAATCCATATATAAATGATTAATTTCATAGATGGGCGGCCGATGCCGCCCGTGAGCAACATCGGGCGGGCACCGCACGGTTGCTAAGGGCGGCATCGGGCGACCGTCTAAATGAAATCACCTTATATAAATGAATTGAGCCTGTATTCCCTGGCTATAATATGCATTCAACGCAATTAACGTCAAGCGAACAATCATGATAGTCTCGTAAAAAGTCGGAGCCAGACGGCTTTGAAAAAAGTCCAAGATCAAGGCTTGCGCGATTTTTGAAGAATTGAGCGTACTTAAGTGTACGTGATATTCTTCGGGAATCGCGCGTAACGCAGATATTGGACTTTTTACGAAGCCGTCAATCATTTAATTATTGACATCCGCCGCCTGTATTGCAAACGACCCCCTGGGCATTATTTTTCAATTGGACATGGGCGAAAAAGCATGTTATAGATTTTTTTTATTTTTTTTCAATTACAATAAGGTAAATACCGGTATATTAAGCCGCAACGTAATATAATTTCTGGAGTGAACTATGCTATACGCAATCCTGATGATGGGTGGCCTGGGAGTCATTATCGGCTCCGGTCTGGCTGTGGCATCCAAAATTTTTTATGTGTACGTGGATCCCCTGGTGGAAAAGATCGATGATCTTCTGCCAGGTGCCAATTGCGGCGGATGCGGGCTGCCCGGCTGCGCTCCGAATGCGGAAGCCATTGCCGCAGGCAAGGCATCGCCGGATTCCTGCGTTGCGGGCGGCGCCGACCTTGCCGAAGCCATTGCCGCGGTGATGGGCATGACCATTGAAGCAAAGGAACCCGACATTGCGCGCCCCGGATGTACCTACGGCACCGGGAAAGCGGCAAAAAAGTTCGAATACAAGGGACTGGACGACTGCCAGGCCGTCTCGATGCTTTATGGCGGCATGAAAATATGCACGATCGGTTGCCTGGGCCTGGGTTCCTGCATGCGCGCATGCCCCTTTAGCGCCATTGTCATGGGCGAAGACGGACTCCCCGTCGTCCTGGAGGATAACTGCACCGGATGCGGCGCCTGCGAAAGAATCTGCCCGAAAAACATCATAAAACTCTCATCGGTAACCCGTCGCATCCTCCAGGAATACACCACCGACGACTGCACCACCCCCTGTCAGCGCGCCTGCCCGGCAGGGATCAACATATGCGAATACATACGGCATATCAGCGAGGGGGATCATTCCGGGGCGGTCCAGATAATAAAAGAACGCAACCCGTTTCCCACGGTTATCGGCCGGATATGCCCGCGCCCCTGTGAAAACGAATGCAGACGCAACCTGGTTGATGAGTCGGTTGCCATCAACTACCTGAAACGGCACGCGGCCGATATCGAAATGAAGGCCAAAAAGCGGTCCCAGCCCTATAAAGCGCCGGAAACCGGCCGCAGGATAGCCGTCGTCGGCGGCGGTGTGGAAGGACTGTCCGCCGCATTTTTCGTCGCCCGGCTCGGGCATTCCCCGACCGTGTACGAGGCCGAATCCAAGCTGGGCGGTCTGCTCCGAAAGGCCATTGCCGAATACCGCCTTCCCCGCGACATCCTCGATTGGGATATCGAAGGCGTCCGGGAACTTGGGGTTGATACCGTCACGAATAGCACCCTCGGCCGGGATTTCACCATCGCCTCCCTGCTCAAAGAGGGGTTCGAAGCCGTACTCCTTGCATCCGGAGGCTTCGACAGCCGCAGCGAAAGACTGGGCGACGCCGAAATCGAAGAACCGGTCCCGGGTGTCCACCTGCTTTTGGATGTCATTAAAAGCGGCATGGAAAGCCCATCCGGGGTAGCGCTGGCGTCTGACGTCATCATTGCCGGCGGGGCCGAAATCGCGACCACCGCGGCCGATATCTGCAAAGAACAGGGGGCGAAAAACATCACCTTTCTATTCAAGGAGACAAAAGCGGACCTGGCGCTCAAACCCGGGCAGCTTGAAGCGCTTGAAAAAACCGGTGCCAACCTGATTTTCAATGCCTCCGTCACGAAATTGACCGGCAGAGACGACAACCTCACCGGGATCTGGTACGAAGACCGGGAAAACCGTTCAACCGCCATGATTACGGCCGGAAACCTGATCATCGATTCAGGCCGTCTGCCGGAACTGATCTTCAAAAGAGCCGCCGCATCGGATGATGCGGAAAAGACGATACAACCGGGAGACCCGGTTGACTGGGAAGGCCTCCAGCCCTATGACAATCCCTTCTACAGTGAAGAAAAAGGGCTGTTGGCCGCGGGCGCCCCGTTGACGGATTACAGTGCGGCCATCCGCGCCATCGCCGGCGGCAGACGCTCGGCGGCCTCCGTCCACATGCTCATGTATGACATGGCCCTTTCGCTTCCGGAAAAAGTGGTCACTTCCGATACGGTCATGCAGTCCGTGGATGCACTGGACAA
>PUOB01000028.1 GCA_003551985.1 Desulfobacteraceae bacterium
ATGAAGCGCAACGCAGATATTGGACATTTACAACGCCATCAACCCTTATAGTCTCGTAAAAATGCGAAAAGGCGGGATGAGACGGCTTTGTAAAACGTTCAAGATCAAGGCGCGCGAAATCCCGAGGAATGCAGCGTACTTATAGTACGTGAAATTCCGAGGGATGAAGCGCAACGCAGATATTGGACATTTACAACGCCATCAACCCTTATAGTCTCGTAAAAATGCGAAAAGGCGGGATGAGACGGCTTTGTAAAACGTTCAAGATCAATGCGCGCGAAATCCCGAGGAATGCAGCGTACTTATAGTACGTGAAATTCCGAGGGATGAAGCGCAACGCAGATATTGGACGTTTTACAAAGCCGTCAGCTTTGGTGGGTATCGCGCAGCAAATCATTCACCGTCTTGACCGGATTGAATGTAATCAGCGGCACCTCCACAAAGACCGTATTCCAGAAGGCCATTGCGCCGTTCCATAAACCGGGGTGCTCAAGGGCTTTCAGGTCCCGTCCGTCCTTGGACTTCAGGGAAATAAAAACCGCCGATTCATCGACAAAACGCCCCAGGTCATAGGGTTGATTGTTCTTATCGCGCAGGCTGCACACGATATCCACGGGATTGAAATGGGTGAGGTTTTTCAAAATCGCCTGCTGGCCGGGATCTTCCGGGTCGATCTGGGCGCTTTCCACGATCTGTATGGAAAGACCGCCGTCGGGGGATCTGACCCAGAACGGCCCGCCGCCGGCTTCGCCGGACGTCGGCACCATACCGCACACCCGCAGGGGCCGGTCAAACCGGTCCAACACAAAACGGCGCCTTTTGTCCACCGGGGCTTGCTTAATATGCACCGGGATGGTGGTATTCAAGTCTTTTTCAACAAACGCTTCGGCGTCTGCAACGGCTTGTTCCTCCGCATCCCCCCCCTCTATCAGACGCCTATGCCCGTCAATCGCGCTTTCAACCGCGAGGAGGTACCCGGCAAGAACTTTTTTCCACAGAATCGTCTCCGCTTTGAGATGATCCGGCACCACATTGTCAATGTTTTTGATGAAAACGATGTCCCCCTTGAGATCCCCCAGGTTGCCGATCAACGCGCCATGCCCTCCCGGCCGGAACAGCAGGTTTCCGTCCGCATCACGAAAAGGCCGGTTATCCATATCCACGGCAATGGTATCCGTGGACGGGTCCTGGTGGGTAAACCGGACATCAAAACGAACGCCATGGGCTTTTTCATAAGCCGGCCCGGTCTCATCCAAAATCCTTTTGAACCCCGCTTCATGCTCCGGAGATACGGTAAAATGGAGAAAACACTGCCCCTTATCGTCCCTTGCATATTCGGCCGCCTCCACCAGGTGCTCCTCAAGCGCCGTTCGCGACCCTTCCGGATAATAATGAAACAGGATCTGTCCCTTGGGTTTGTTGGAATAATCAAGGCCCCGCCCGGTCAGCACATACGACATGATCGCTGTAAAATCCCCCGCCTTGCGCAACGGCTCGATGTCATGGCCGTCGGCGGCCATTTTTCTCGAAAGGGCATTATAAAAAGCAAATTTTTCGATATTGTCGATAAATTCAAGGACGTCTTGGTATTCGCCCCCTTTTTCCGCGGCTTTCTGTGAAACAGCATCCCTTTCAATTCGCTCGTGCTCGCCCGCGATTTTCAAAAGCGCCTTGAACATCCGTGTGGCGGCCCCGGAAGCGGGAACAAACTTGGTCAGATGGCGATGTGCGCCCTCGTTTTTATGCACCCCCACGCACCGCTCGATCTCTTCTGCCGACAACTGCCGGATACCATCCCCCACCGTGCAGGGCCGGTCCAGATCGGCATACGGCGCCCCCTTCTCAAATATCCCGATCTGCCGGCGAACCTCTTCTTCCGCCAATCCATGGGCGCGTACCTGCTGAGCGTCCTTTTCGTCCAGTATTGCCATTTTTGCTCCGTTGTATTTTGTTGTCATTCAGCGGTATTTCCTAAAAAAAATTGTGCTGCCGTCCAAAAATGTCAACCCATTTTCTTGCGGTGAATCAAGACACCGCCTGACGCAGCTGGGCGATCTGCCGGGATATCGCCACAAGCTCATCATTTTCATCCCAGATTTCGCCGTCTTCCTCCAGAAGGCCGCAGTTGATGAACCGGGTCCGGAAACGGCATTTCAGCCACCGGGTTTGGGGGATGCTTCGGATATTGATGGACAGCTCTATGGTCGGCACCCATGCCATCATGCCATGGCTTGCCAGCACCGCCGGGGGGAATGCGTCCGCGGCCATGGCGATGGCGCACAAATCGTAGTCGCGCGCCGTCTTAAAAGAAAACCACCCCTTGTTTTCGGACACCGGGCGCAGCCGGTTTTCCATCCACCCGGCACAAGACGGGTCGAGGCGTACATCCACATTGTCATACATGGTGTATTTCGGGATAAGCGGCACTTGTACACATTCCTCCGGCGGCGCCATGTCCGGGGGGGATGCTTCATATCGCTTGAGAAGGCATTCCCCGGCTTCGTCCGCAAATGTTCCCAGCATCCGCATCTTTTCTTTGCCCTGCTGGATCAGCCTTGCCTCCATGCGGGCAAAATGCCGTGAATGATCGATTTCCCAGGTGGACAGATCCGCTTTGCCTGGGGCACAGCGGGCAATGAAGTTGGCCGTCAACACGGGGGTGTGCTGCATCGCGCTGCTTTTGAGAAGGCCTGCGGTCGCGATTGCCACCAGGTACCCGCCGTTGGGAGTGCCGTTAATCGACCAGTTTTCAGTCACCTCCCCGCTGAAAACCCCCATCGATTGTTGTTCGAACAAAATATCCCCGTCAAAAAGATGCATAAAACGCCGCCCCCTGAACTCGGTTAACCTGCCGACTCACGCCGGGTCGGCCGATGCCATATCCCACAATGGCAGACCCGTTTCCTGGTCATGGGAGCGTTTCAACGCCGCCCCTTCAAGCACCTCGATCAAGCACTCACACGCAAAAACCGTGGTTCCGACTGCGAGGTGACCGCCTACGGCATTGCCGTTTTCGTCCGACAATACAACATGGGCATGGACCATCGGTTCGCCGTCTTTCACGGAAATATTTCCCGCAAGCGTCAAAATCTCCATGGGCTGGTCGACATTAAAAAACGCGTATTCGCGCTCCTTTTG
>PUOB01000196.1 GCA_003551985.1 Desulfobacteraceae bacterium
ACCCGAAACCCGTTTCAGCTGTCGTCAAGGAATTTTTTGGCACCAGCCAGCTTTCCCAGTTTCTCGACCAGACGAACCCGCTTTCCGAAACAACGCATAAACGGCGGTTGAGCGCGCTCGGGCCGGGCGGTCTGACACGGGACAGGGCGGGGTTCGAAGTCCGCGATGTGCATCCGTCTCATTACGGCCGCATCTGTCCGATTGAAACCCCGGAAGGGCCCAATATCGGCCTGATCGTATCCCTTTGCTCCTATGCCCGGGTCAACGAGTTCGGTTTCATCGAAACCCCTTACCGGGTGGTCGAGAATGCGACCGTGTCAAACGAGGTGAAACTGCTCTCCGCCTTCCAGGAAAAGGACCATCCCATCGCGCAGGCCAATGCCCCCATTGATGAAAACAATCACTACATCAATCCCACGGTGACATCCCGGGTGGAGGGTGAGTTCATGATGGTGGAAAGGGAAAAAATCGAGCTGATGGACGTGTCGCCAAATCAGCTTGTGAGCATTTCCGCCTCCCTTATTCCGTTTCTGGAAAACGACGATGCCAACAGGGCGCTGATGGGATCCAACATGATGCGTCAGGCCGTGCCGCTGCTTCAAACGGATGCCCCCCTGGTGGGGACCGGCATAGAAAACATCGTGGCCAGGGACTCGGGCGTGACCATTGTCGCCAAAAGAGACGGCTATGTGGTTGACGTCAATGCCGCGCGAATCGTCCTTCAGCACAAACCGGCGTCGGGGCATGGGGAAAAAGACGTAACCATATACAACCTGTCCAAGTTTGTTCGTTCAAACCAGAACACCTGTTTCAACCACCGGCCGATCGTCAAAAAAGGCGAGTGGGTCAGGGCGGGAGAGATCATCGCGGACGGCCCCGCAACGGACAAGGGCGAACTCGCACTGGGCAAGAACGTTACGGTGGCGTTCATGCCTTGGGGAGGGTATAATTTTGAAGATTCCATCCTCGTCAGTGAACGCCTGGTCAAGGACGGCGTTTTTTCCTCCGTTCATATCGAGGAATTCGAGGTCCTTGCCCGGGACACCAAACTTGGCCGGGAGGAGATTACCCAGGATATCCCGAACGTTGGCGAAGAAGCGCTGAAGGATCTTGATGAAAGCGGTATAATAAGGCTCGGCGCGGAAATCGGGCCTGGTGACATCCTGGTGGGGAAGGTGACGCCGAAAGGGGAAACGCAGCTTTCGCCCGAGGAGAAACTCCTCAGGGCCATTTTCGGTGAAAAAGCCGGCGAAGTAAAGGATACGTCACTGCGGGTCCCGCCGGGAGTCAAGGGGGTCGTCATCGATGCCAAGGTGTTTTCAAGGCGCGGCGTGGAAAAAGACGACCGGGCAAAGACTATTGAAGATTATGAAATCGCCGGTTTCCAGAAGGACCGCGACGATGAGATTCGTATTATCAGGGAGATGGCCAAAAAAGAAATCGTCGATTACCTTGCCGGTAAAAAAGCCGAGGAAGACCTCCTTGACGGCAAGAAAGCCCTGGTTCGCGGCGGCGTCGTCATGGACAGGAAAACCCTGGAAAGCGTACCTCTTGACAAGTTCGAAAAAATTGCCCTGGTCAACAAGAAGGCTGAAATAAAAATAGCTGAAATCTTTGCCAGGTACCGTGAACAGAAGGATGCGGCCAAGGCCGCCTTTGAGCACCATTTGAACGCCATTGAAAAAGGGGATGACCTGCCGCCGGGCGTCATCAAGATGATTAAAATTTACGTGGCCATGAAACGAACGCTGTCCGTCGGTGATAAGATGGCGGGCAGGCATGGCAACAAGGGCGTTGTGTCGCGGATCCTGCCCGAGGAAGACCTTCCGTATTTTCTGGACGGCCGGACGGTCGACATGGTTTTGAACCCGCTGGGCGTCCCTTCCCGCATGAATGTCGGACAGATCCTGGAAATTCATTTGGGCTTCGCCGCCAAAGCGTTGGGCGACCAGATCAACCGCTTGCTGGAAGAAAACCGCTGCGATGCGCTGCGCGAAAAATTCGCCGCTATTTTCCAAAGCGGTTCTGAAAAGGAAGAAATTGAAAAAATGACGGAAGATGACCTTAAAACCCTGGCCGGTTACAATAGGGACGGGGTCTATATGGCCACCCCCGTATTTGACGGCGCAAGGGAGGACGAAATCAAGGCGCTTCTGGAAGAAGCCGGACTGTCGTCGACGGGTCAGGCAACACTGTTCGACGGGCGCACCGGGGAGCCGTTTAAGGAAAAGATCACGGTGGGAAGCAAGTATATCCTCAAGCTGCACCACTTGGTTGACGACAAGCTTCATGCCCGATCGATCGGACCGTATTCGCTCGTGACCCAGCAGCCGCTTGGCGGAAAGGCCCAGTTCGGCGGGCAGCGCCTGGGTGAGATGGAAGTCTGGGCCATAGAAGCGTATGGCGCTGCGTATACACTTCAGGAATTTTTGACCGTCAAATCGGACGATATGGCCGGGCGTACCCGGATGTATGAAAAAATCGTCAAGGGGCAGAATGTATTTGAACCCGGCCTGCCGGAATCCTTCCGGGTGCTTACCAAGGAGCTGCAGAGCCTTGGTCTGGATGTTACCCTGGTTGAAGATGAAGATTGATAGTCTCGTAAAAAGTCGGAGCCAGACGGCTTTGAAAAAAGTTCAAGATCAAGGCTTGCGCGATTTTCGAAGAATTGAGTCACGCCAAGGCGTGATGAATTTCTTCGGAAATCGCGCGTAACGCAGATATTGGACTTTTTACGAAGTCGTCAAGATTAAAAGCAGCGCATATAAAACCATTACACGAGGAGTCAACATTGGAAACGATCTACGATTTCTTCATAAAGCCGAAGAATCCGAATCGTTATAAAGGAGTCAGGATTTCGCTGGCCTCGCCGGAACAGATCCGGAGCTGGTCGTTCGGCGAGATCAAAAAGCCTGAAACCATTAATTACCGGACTTTCAAGCCGGAGCGGGATGGGCTTTTCTGCGCCAAGATATTCGGACCTATAAAAGACTACGAGTGCAATTGCGGCAAGTACAAAAGAATGAAGCACCGCGGGGTTATTTGTGAAAAATGCGGTGTCGAGGTCATTCAGTCAAAGGTCCGAAGGGAGCGGATGGCGCATATTGATCTGGCGGCGCCGGTGAC
>PUOB01000441.1 GCA_003551985.1 Desulfobacteraceae bacterium
ATGACCGGACATACTGTCTCGACGTTTTGGAGATGCGTCAACCCGTATTCATCTTTGGGGCAGGGCACGTGGGCAAAGAAGTTTCAGATCTGGCGCTGAAGGTCGACTTTCAAAGCATTGTCCTTGACGACCGGGAGGAATTTGCCAATGACAAACGCTTCCCGCCGCCTGCCGGGGTGGTTCTTCTGGCGTCTTTTGAAAACTGCATGCAACCCCTTGCTGTTGACGAAAATAGCTCTGTGGTCATTGTTACCCGCGGACATTTGCACGACAAGGCGGTCCTGGCCCAGGCGTTGGCCACAAAGGCCGCTTACATCGGTATGATCGGCTCAAGGAAAAAGCGCGACAGCATTTACAGGGCGCTTTTGCAGGACGGGTTTACGGACCGGGATATTGAACGGGTTCACAGCCCCATCGGCCTTCCCATCGAAACGGAAACACCCGCGGAAATCGCCGTGAGTATTGTCGGAGAGCTGATTGATTGCCGGGCAAAACGGAAATAATGAATACCGCCAGAATCACCGGGGCAATCCTGGCGGCAGGATATTCACGCCGCATGGGGATGTTCAAGCCGCTGCTGCAAATCGGGGAAAAGACCCTTGTGGCGCGTGCGGTTTCCCTGTTCAGGTCCGGCGGCATTGACGATATCCGCGTGGTGGTCGGCCATTGCCGCGAGCGGGTCGAGCCGCTTTTGGAAAAAGCCGGGGTGCCCAAGATCGTCAATACCGGCGACTGCCTTGATATGTTTTCGTCCGTCCGCCTTGCCATGGAAGCGGTCCCCCCGACTATCGACGCGCTCATCGTGCTTCCCGTGGATATCCCCCTGGTCCGGCCCTGGACCGTGCGGCGCCTGATCGAGCAGTGCGCCGACAACCCGGACAAAATCCTGGTGCCTGTTTTTCAGGGCCAAAAGGGGCACCCCGTCGTCATACCCGCTCGGTATTTTGATAAGATTATACACTGGCGGGGGGAAAACGGGCTCAGGGGCGCCCTCAAGGCCTTTGCCGAAAAAACAATCCTTGTGCCGGTGCCGGATGCCAACATCCTGTTTGATATGGACACCCCCTCGGACTACGAGCGCGCATTAACCCGGTGGTCCCGGCGACAAATTCCGACAAGGGCCGAGTGCGAATCGATTCTGAAGGATATCATGGGGGTAAGCGCTTACGTCGAGGCCCATTGCCGGGCGGTGGCGGACGTGGCCGGCCGGATCGCCGACGCCCTTGCCGGCGCGGGGTGCCCGGTTGACCGGGAACGCGTGGTAGCGGCGGGCCTCCTCCACGACATGGCCAAAGGATACCCCCAACATGACCGGGCGGCCGCCGAGATGCTTTCCGACATGGGGTTTGGGGCGGTTGCCCATCTCGTGGCGCGCCATACAGACATCTGCTGCTCTCCGGATGCACCGCCCAATGATGCCGAAATCCTTTACCTGGCGGACAAATGCGTTCAAGGCGCCGATGTGGTGGACCCGTATCACCGGTTTTGCGTGGCGATGGAAAGATACGGCCACGACGCGGAAGCAAGACCAAAAATTGAAAAACGACTGGCCGATGCGCAAGCGATCCAAAAAAAGATCGAATGCATTACCGGGCCCTTGCGTTATAGCGTAATCTGATATAATTGCATTTCAGCGTTTGAACAAAAATCAGTGTCTTTTCATCGGGTCGCCTGGATCAAGGGATGCGAAAATTTGATGCAGCCGTAAAAAGATTAAGATACGGCTTGCGCAATCGCTGTAGGGGCGAAAAATCTTTCGCCCGATCAGGCGTACGTGATATTCTTTGAAAATTGCGCATAACGCAGATATTGGTATTTACGACGCCATCAACTATGATGCACTCGTAAAAAGTCGGTTTCAGACGGCTTTGTAAAAAGGCCAAGATCAAGGCTTGCGCGATTTTTTAAGAATTGAGCGTACTTAAGTGTACGTGATATTCTTTGAAAATTGCGCATAACGCAGATATTGGCCTTTTTACGAAGCCGTCAACTATGGGAGCCATTTATGAACGCACATGATATCCGCTGGATACAGCGCTTTAAGCATTTTAAGCAAGCCTTTGCGCAATTGGAAAAGGGCGTTCATCTTTCTATGGAGCGTCCGTTAACTGAGCTCGAAGAGCAGGGGTTGATTCAAGCCTTCGAATACACGCATGAACTGGCATGGAATGTCCTCAAGGATTTTTTGGAAGAACAAGGGGTGTTTAATCTATACGGCTCGAAAGATACCACGCGTGAAGCTTTCAAAAGAGGTCTGCTCGAAGACGGTAACGTCTGGATGGATATGATCAAGAGTCGAAATCTGAGTTCGCATACCTACAACCCGGGCATCGCACAAAGCATCAGACGCGCAATCGTGGAAAATTACCATGCGGCGTTCAAGCAAATGAGCGAAAAATTAGGCAGCCTGGCAGAGAACGGGCAATCATGAATTTTGGCTTAAACGACAGGACGATTGAGCAGCTCCAGGCTGTATTTGCCCGCTATCCGCAGGTAGAAAAGGCGATTCTTTATGGCTCCCGGGCCAAGGGGAATTACAGGAAAGGATCGGATATTGATTTGACCCTGTGCGGCGGGTCTGATCTGAATATGACGGTGCTTTATCAAATCATTGACGAGATAGACGATCTGCTCCTTCCTTATATCGTTGATTTATCGATATACGACCATATTGAAGACCCTGACGTGCTTGACCATATCCGGCGCGTGGGGGTTTTGTTTTATAGCAATGAGGCACCGAAAGGGTGACCCAAAAAGATGATCATTGTTGCGGACAACCTCACGATAACCCATCCGGATGTCTCCGATGCCATTGCCGATAGAAATCCGGAACCCATCCGGACGCTGGTTATGGCATGCGTGGATGCGGGCGCCGGGGCCATTGACATCAACCCGGGGCCGCTTACGAAAAACGCCGCTGAGATCATGACGTTTCTGGTCGAAACGGTCCAGGCTGTCACCGCAAAGCCGATTCTGCTGGATACCACCAGCACGGAGGGCATCGCAGCCGGTCTTTCGGCCGCAAAAAACACCGTCATTATCAACGGGTTTTCTCTTGAGCCGCGGAAATATGAAAATATACTGCCCCTTGCCCGGCAGTTCAATGTTGATATCATCG
>PUOB01000286.1 GCA_003551985.1 Desulfobacteraceae bacterium
GATTAATGGCAGCGAAAGGATATCCCCCATTTTGCTGATCTGCCCCAACTGGTTGCCCGCATTGATATACACGGCGGTTCCCGCCAGCATTCCCACCTGGGAAACCCAGTAAAACGTCCATAACCGCATTTCCGTCAGGGCCATGCCCAGGTTGATGACAAAAAACGGCACCGCCGGAATCAGGCGCAGGGTGAACAGGTAAAAGGCGCCCTCTTTTTGAATGCCGGCATTGATCTTGTCGTACCATGTGCCCAGCCTGGCTTTGGTCCAGTCCCGGAACAGGTACCGGGCCACTGCGCAGGCAAGGGTCGCGCCGATGGAGCTGGCAAAGGAAACGAGCACAACGCCGGCCCAGAATCCGAACAGGGCGCCGCCGGCCAGTGTCATCACCGCCGCGCCGGGAAGGCTCAACGCCGTAACCCCGATATAGAGTATAAAAAACGCGCCGGTGACCCGTACGGGGTGCCGGGCCAGCAATGCCTGGAAGCTGTCCCGGGATTCCTGGATGTAGGAGAGGTTCAGGTACTGCTGCAGATCCAGTGCAAAGAACAATGCGATGACAATGACGATCACGCCGACAATAACGATTTTTTTAATATCCGGGATTTTCACAGCCACCTCGTTTTATTCCATGTCTGTTCCGCATGCCCTTCCCTTGAGGGAAAAAAAGAATTTGAGCCCCTTTTTAATCCGCTCGGAAAAAATCTTCGGGCTCAGGTATGCCCCGGCCACGCGCTTGTTGATCTCTCCCAGGGTCGGATAGGGATGGACGGCCGAAGCAAGGGTGGACAGCTTGACCTTTCCGCTTGTCACCGCCACCCACTCGTTGATCAAATCACCCGCGTTGGGGCCCAGGATCTGGACGCCGATGATGTTTTCCTTTGCATCCAGGATCATCTTGATTCTGCCGGCGGTGTTGCCCATGGCCAGGCTCCGGTCGTTGCCCTCAAACGCCTCGGTCCATACGGAATACGATATGCCCGCTTCAGCGGCACTTTTCTCATTCATGCCAATGCTGGCCAGCTCGGGATCGGTATAGGTGCACCAGGGCAGAAAGGTGTAATCCGCTTTCCGGGGCAGACGGAAAATGGCATTGGCGATTACGATGGACCCCTCGTATCCCGCAGCATGCGTAAACTGATACGACCCGGTTACATCCCCTGCGGCAAAAATATGCTTTTGGGATGTGCGCATCCGGTTATCCACCGGAATACCCCGGGGGGTAAAATCCACACCGGCCTTTCTAACGGACAACCCCTCGATATTGGGCGTGCGGCCGGCGGCCACCAGGATGGTTTCTGCATGGACAGGGATTTCTTTTCCTTGACCGTTTTGGATCAATACTTCTTTTTTGTCGCCCAGGTCTCGGGTCGATACAATCGAAGCCCCGAGGTGAACGGTCATGTTTGGAGACTTGAGCAGCGCCAGCAGTTCATCGGCCATATCCTTGTCTTCCTTGCCCAGGATCTGATCGGCCTGCTCGATGATGGTCACCCTGGTTCCCAGGCGCGAAAAAGCCTGCCCCATTTCCACGGCAATGGGGCCGCCGCCGATGATCGCCATGGAACCATGAAGCCTGTCCAGGGAAAAAATTTCCCGGTTGGTGATATGGGGCACCTGGTCGAGGCCGGGTACGGGGGGCACCCCCGGGGATGAGCCGGTGGCAATGAGCCACTTTTTCGCAGACACCGTCTGTTGGTTCAGGGAAATGCTGTATTCGTCGATAAATTCAGGGCTGCCGAATTCCACCTTTGCGCCCAGCCCGCAAAACCGCTCTTCTGAGTCATGCTTCTGAATGGTGGCAATAACGCCTGCAATCCGGTCCCGGATCCGGGCAAAGTCCACGGGCGGAACATCCACGGCCGGCAAGCCATACGCCTCTGCATTGGCGATGGTATGGTAGGCATGGGCCGCGCTGATCAGGGTCTTGCTGGGCACACAGCCAAAATGCAGGCAGTCTCCCCCGAGGCTATTTTCTTTTTCGATCAGCAGGGTTTTCGCCCCCAGCTGCGCTGCGCCCGAGGCCGTTGTCAGGCCTGCCGCCCCGCCGCCGATAATACCGATATCATAGTCATACTGTCTGGCCATAGCGCCTCCTGTTTTTGCTGGTTGTGAAATAGGGGAAATAACAGACTTAACCCGTTGAATGGGTTGTTATGGCATGGCGCGCAGCGCCCAGCAGCGCCGCGTCCGGATGTACAATGACATAAACCGGTATCGCTTTCATCAGATCCGACATTCTTCCCTTGCCTGCAAAAGCGCGCAAAAAAACGCCGTTTTCCATCGCTGGCAGAATGCGGGGCGGTATGCCGCCGCCCAGATATACGCCGCCTGTAGCCATTGTCTTAAGCGCCATGTTGCCGGCTTCCGCACCCAGAATGGAGACGAACGTCTCAAGGGTTTTTTTGCAGAGGCTGCAAGGTTGCTTGTCGTCCAATGCGCCCCGGATAATATGCGGTACCGGATCTTCTTCGGCAAAAACCTGCCGGGTCGGACAATCCGCATTTCCTGTGTGTCCTGTATTTTTATAATACTCGTAAATATTGGCCAGGCCGATTCCGGAACAGACACGCTCATAGCTGACATGGTCAAAGTGATTTTTCAGGTAATCAAGCAAGCCGGCTTGCTCCGGGTTTGTGGGTGCGAAATCGGCATGACCGCCTTCCGAGGAAAAAACCCGGTAGCCCGTCCCGTCCCACACCAGGAAGGCCTCTCCAAGGCCCGTGCCCGGCGCCACAACAGCCATGGTCCCGCCTGTCACCGGGCTTGCCTTGTTGATTGTGTGCAGGTCGTTTTCAAGCAGCACGGCAACGGCATTGGCAAACGCCGCTACATCGTTTATCAGGCAGACGGACTGGATCCCGAGACTTTGCGCAAGTGCGGTTTCTTCCATCACCCAGGGCAGATTGGTGATTTTTGCCTGCCCGCCCACAACCGGGCCGGCTACGCCCAAACAGGCCCGATCAATGAATATGTCATGGCGCTGCAGAAATTCTTTAACGATACATTCAAGGCCCGTATAATCCCTGCTGGAAAACGTTTCCTTTGCCAAAGGGCTGCGAAGCCCATTTTGGGAAGAAAAAAGCGCCAGCCCGGTCTTGGTCCCGCCGATATCGCC
>PUOB01000222.1 GCA_003551985.1 Desulfobacteraceae bacterium
CGCCGCTTGCCCGGAACATCCCCACGGCCACTAAAATCGCAACCAGGTAGGGTATGATGCGTATGGCCACCTGGAACCCCTCTTTTGCCCCTTCCACAAAAACCTCGTAGATCCGGATTTTCCTGATCAGGCCGAAGGCCAGAAACCCGATCACCAGCGAGGGGATGATCCAGGGCGCAATGATATCGCCGTATATAATCGTCAGCGGCACCAGCGACACGAGCACGGATATCGCCGCAACGCTGACCCACGGCGGATATCCGGTTCCGGTTTCTTCGTAGAGCGACCGGGTATTGTCGTCCTCGTGGTCCTCCCCGCTATTTTGCGCTGTTGACTGGATGGGAACCGGGTTCGGCCCGGAAACCCGCTGGTAAAGCTTGGCCGCGGTAATGCCAATCAAGGTGGATCCGATAGTGGCGAAGAGCGTGGTGGGCAGGATGCCGGCGGGATCGGCGGAACCGGCCGCGGCCCTGAGCGCGATCACCCCGGTCGGCAGCAGGGTGATGCTCGAGGTATTGATGGTCAGGAACAGGGCCATGGCATTGGTGGCGGTCCCTTTTTCCGAATTAAGCCGGTCGAGTTCCTGCATGGCCTTAATGCCGAAAGGGGTCGCTGCGTTGCCCAGGCCAAGGGCGTTTGCGGACATGTTCAGGATCATTGCGCCCATTGCCGGGTGATCCGCCGGCACATCCGGAAAAAGCCGGACCATAAGGGGCCGGATCAGCCGCGACAAAACCTTGAGAAGTCCCCCTTCTTCCGCGATTTTCATCAGGCCCAGAAACAGGGTCATCACGCCGACAAGCCCAATGGCGAGTTCCACGGCGCCGCCGGCAGACTCCACGATCGCCTGTGACAACTGCCCGACCGGGGTGGTCTCATCCGGTGCGAAGTCGCCCGTCAACTGGTGGTAAGCGGCGAAAAAAAAGGCAATCGCCACAATGGCAAAAAAAATGACATTCATACCGGCGGGATTTTCTTATTCAAATAGTTTAAGATTGTGCCGTAACGGCTTTGACGGCTTTACCGGCTTATCCGGCTTTACCGGCTTGTCCGATGCCGGCGCCGGCTCCTCAGCCGGGCGGTTCACGGACAGGGGCGTTTCACAACCAACACCGGTTTGGGCCAAACGCCGGGCTTCTGCTGAAGTATCGTATTTTACCGTAAAACAATTTCCGGCGTGCGCATGAACCGCCTCAAGAGCCGGGAAAAAAAGATCCGTTTCCTGCCGGGTCATTACCGGAAACCCGTAATAACTATTGATATACTTCAATGGCTTGCCGGACTGCAGGCGCTCGTCGACAAAAGCCAAATGCCCGTCTATTCGCGCCTGCAAGCGTCGATTAGCGAATTCGACGAACGCGCCGCCATTATCCAACACCAGCGAATCGAGGCCGTTTTCTATCTCAAGGGAAATGCTGTTTCGCGCGCTCGCCATGGCGGCGATCATTGTCGTCCCGCTTCCCGCAAACGGATCGAGCACCGTATCCCCGGCGATTGAATACATGTTGACCAGTCGATACGGCAGCTCGAACGGAAAAGCCCCGCTGCGCTTCCGCGATTGATTGTCCGCGAGGTTCTGGCGCGCGCCTTTCAGGTCAAACCAGATATCGGAATACCAATGGTTGCGCTCCTCCCAGAATACGGCGCTTTCACGCCGAGCGCGCCGCGCGGCATCCGTTTCGAACGTGCGCTTGCCCCCTTTCCTGAAAACCAGGATATGCTCATGCTCCAGGGTTACATAAGCCCCTGCCGGCAGCATGCCGGATCCCATAAACTTGTTGGGGGCGTTGGTCTGCTTGCGCCAGATGATCGAAGGAAGGGGTGTCATGCCCCGTTGGACCATGGCGCTGATGATACGGGCGTGATTGGCAAAAAGCCCGAACTCATCGCCTGTCTTTCGGACGGCATCGCCGATGTTGATGCAGGCGAACCGGCTCGGCTTCAACACCCGGCAAACTTCATCCCAGACGGCATCCAGCACCCCGTGCATGAGGTCGAACGCTTTCCATCCGTCATGATTGTCCAGGGCCCAATGAACCTGCGGGGACTGCCTGATAAAACATGCATCCCACATCCCGATCATGGGATACGGCGGGGAGGTCACCACCAGATCGACGCTCCGATCCTCGAGACACGACATATCCGCGGCATTTTGGACATATTTACGGTGATGAGTGTTCACGGCAGCCTGCATATTGTTTGACATGCCTTGTTTTACATGCCGACCGCGCGCTTGGCAATGGTCACGATTTCTTCCGGGTCGTCGGTTATGTGTATGATGTCGAGATCCTGGGGGGAAATCAGTTCATTGCCAAGCAGCTGCGCCCGGATCCAGTCCATGAGGCCGGACCAGTATTGCGTGCCGAAAAGAATAACCGGCAGCGGTTTTATCCGGTCCGTTTGTATGAGCGTGACCGCCTCGAACATCTCGTCGAGGGTTCCGAACCCGCCCGGCATGATGACATAAGCGCTGGCATACTTGACGAACATCACCTTGCGGACAAAGAAATAATCGAACTCTACAAGAATCTCGGCATATGGATTCGGAGTCTGCTCATGCGGCAGGATGATGTTTAATCCGATAGATTTGCCGTTCCTGCCGGCCGCCCCCTTGTTCGCGGCCTCCATAATGCCGCCGCCGCCGCCGGTAATCACCCCGAACCCGTTGTCCGCCAGCTTTGCGGCAATTTCAACGGCATGGGCATAATACGGGTTGTCCTCGGCGATGCGGGCCGAGCCGAAAATGCTCACAGCCGGGCCGATATCATGAAGTTTCTCAACCCCCTCCACAAATTCACCCAGTATTTTAAACAACCGCCACGACTCACTCAACCGGATATCCTCGACCACGTACTGCTTTTCCATGGCTATTTTCCTGATTTGTGCTTGGTTCATTAAATAAAGGCAATCCAACAAAAATAATGGCTGCAACCTGTGAAAAGATTTTTAGGATGTAATTTCAGAAGGTTGTAATAAAGCTGAATAATAATTCATATCATGCAGGGGGCTGCAAAGTCAACGATTTAGTTGACATTGCAGCCCCCTGCATGATAAAATTAAAAATTTTAAATTTATAAATTACTAATAATATTAGCGCCTTGAA
>PUOB01000309.1 GCA_003551985.1 Desulfobacteraceae bacterium
ATCGTCGACATTAAATGCCCCGGCAGCGGCCAGGCCGACGCCATGGACATGCAAAATATCCATCGCATGGACGCCAAAGACCAGTTGAAATTCGTTCTGACCGACCGGGCCGATTATGACTATGCAAAGAATATGCTCAACCATATCCGGCAGGCAGGCAACGAAAGCCCGGTTCTTTTCTCCCCTGTCGCCGAAGGGCTCGCTCCGGAAGCGCTTTCTTCCTGGATTCTGGCGGACCGCCTGGCGGTCCGGCTTCAACTCCAGCTGCACAAAATCATATGGCCGGCGGCCGTGTCCGGGGTTTAACGCCAAAAGCCGTTTCAAGAGAGTATTGACGGCTTCGTAAAAGTTCGGAATCCGAAATTGTAAAACCTTTGAAGAACGGTAGGGGCGAATAATCATTCGCCCGCCGCAAAAGGGCGAATGATTATTCGCCCCTACAAACAACCCGTGGTGAATCGGGAAGCGAAAACGACCATGACCCAACACGAAAAAGCAATCGTTCTGTTGAGCGGGGGGCTCGACAGCACAACGACCCTTGCCATCGCCATGGCCGAGGGGTATGCGTGCCACGGCCTTATATTCGACTATGGCCAGCGGCACCGCTGCGAGTTGTCGGCTGCCGGAGGCATCGCAAAGGATGCCGGCATTCCGAGCAGCAGGATTACAATCGATCTTCGCACTCTGGGCGGTTCATCGCTCACCGAAGATACCGCCATGCCCGAATCGGGCGGATCCGTCGGGATACCGGCAACCTATGTGCCCGCCAGAAACACAATCTTTCTGGCGCATGCGCTCGGCTGGGCGGAAGTGCTGGGGGCCGATAACATTTTTATCGGCGTGAACGCCATTGATTACAGCGGATATCCGGACTGCCGGCCGGAATTTATTGCCGCTTTTGAAGCCATGGCCAACCTGGCCACAAAGGCCGCGGTCGAAGGCACCCATCGCATCCGTATCCGGACGCCCCTGATCGCAATGCGCAAAAAAGAGATTATTGAAACGGGCATATCGCTCGGCGTTGATTACGCCAAAACCCACAGCTGCTACGATCCCCTGCCCGAAGGCCTTGCCTGCGGCACCTGTGACAGCTGCCGACTTCGAAGAAAAGGGTTCAAAGACGCCGGCCTTGATGACCCGACACCCTACGCGCCGGAAAAACCATGAAAGTCGTTTACCTTCACATGCATCTCAAGCCCGGCGGCGTGACGACCGTTATTTCACAGCAGGCGGCGGCAATTCAGGATGACTGTAGTGTCCTTGTCATGACAGGCGACAATCCACCGGCGGATTTTTCCGCACCCCATGTACGAATCGACGGGCTTGGTTATGACACCCCGGATTTTCCGGAAAAAGACCCGCCACCGGCTGAAACGGCGGACGCGGTTGCGTCCGCAATACGCCGGCGATGGCCCGGCGGGTGCGACCTCATCCATGTGCACAACCCCCTGCTGGCCAAGAACAGTCGGATGCTGGACATGCTGGAAATCTTAAAGGACAAGGGGTTCACTCTTTTCTTGCAGATCCACGACTTTCCCGAAGACGGCCGGCCGTGGGCATACTACAAAAATCGGCCATACCCTGCGGACTGTCACTACGGCACCATCAATGCCAGGGACAGCCGCATACTGGCGCAGTCCGGCCTGAAACCCGAAGGCATCCACAAACTGTTCAACATGGTCGACCCCATCGACACGACCGGGGTTGATAACGCGGCCATACCGACCTTACTCTATCCCGTTCGCGGCATACGCCGCAAAAATATCGGGGAGGCGCTCCTGCTTTCCCTGTTTTCCCCAGGGGATATACCCCTGGCCATCACCCTGCCCCCCAACAGTCCCTTGGATCATGCGGTTTACGATAAGTGGCAGGGTTATGCAAAGAAAAACCGGCTGAATGTCCTTTTCGAGGCGTCATCGCATTATGATTTCAAGGCCCTGGTTGCCAATGCGCATTTTTTGATCACCACAAGCATCACCGAAGGGTTCGGGTTCGCATTCCTGGAGCCCTGGACCGCCGGCAAGATGCTCACGGGCCGCAAACTGCCCGATATATGCACCGATTTTGAGGCAAAAGGGATAAATCTCGACCACCTTTATGACCACCTGTTTGTTCCGATGGGATGGCTCGATCGCGACGATCTTGAAAAGCGATGGAAGCGCTGTGTCCAAAGCGCATTTGGCCGGTACGGGGCTGAAATCGATGAATCCTTTTTAGCAAACGGTTTTGAGCAGATCACCCGAAACGGCAGGATTGATTTTTCCATGCTCAGCGAACCGTTTCAGCAGGGCGTCATGGACCGCCTGATCAACAATGCCAACGACCGCGACGAATTCAAAAAAATCAACCCCGTGCTCTCCCAGTTCGGTAATTTTGACGCCTTCAACCAGGAAATCGAATCAAACCGGAAAACCGTTTCCAGGCGGTTTAATCAAAACGCTTACCGAAACGCGCTGGTCGCCGCCTATGGCAACGTTGTGTCAACGCCGGTAAAACACGAAATAGACAGGCGCATGTTATTGAGACAGTTCCTGCGGCCGGAAAATTTCAGTCTTATGAAGTGGTGTGATGATGAACTATGATGACATGTTTAACCGGTATATCATCCCGCTTGAACCCATCCCTACAGGACTGAACCCTTCAGGGGCCCCCAGGCACCCAATAAAGGCCGTCCTTTTCGATGTTTACGGGACGCTCATGATCAGTGCGTCCGGGGATCTGGGAGGCATCCGGGACACCGGGGACGCCCCGGATGACAGCGAGTTTGCCGAATCCCGCAAATCCATCGCATCCCTGATCGTCGATTTCGGGCTGTCATTGTCGTCCGAATACATCATAAAGGCTTATGCCAAGGCCGTTGTCGCCGAACACGAACGCCTTAAAAACCGGGGCGCGGACTTTCCCGAAGTGCAAATCGACCGCATATGGCGTCGTATCCTTGGATTTGAAGACATCGCGGCTGCCCGGGCGTTCGCGCTCGGTTTCAAGCTCATCATCAATCCCGTCTACCCCATGCCCGGTCTCAGTGACATGCTGGCGCGGAGCAACCGCTCCGGCTTGAAAAAAGGCATCATCTCAAACGCCCAGTTCTATACCCC
>PUOB01000430.1 GCA_003551985.1 Desulfobacteraceae bacterium
ATGGTGCGCACCGGCATTGCATAGTCCGCATCCGCGCCGACCACCCGGTTTGTTTCAAACAGGCGCGGTTTTTTCCAGATGGCGGTCAGGGCGTCATTCCAGAGCTCCGCGAATACTTCGGGGTCCAGCGGCAGGTTGTTCGGCGAACTCCAGTCAATATGTTCTTCAAGCTCTGGGTGTCTCACCAGTACGGTGTCATTGGGGGACCGGCCGGTTGATTCCGGCGGCGTCCATGTGGACAATGCGCCCGATGGCAATACCACGGCCTCAGTCTGGTTGATGGCATGCTCAATCACGCTTGCCCGCGGGGTGTCGGTGTAGACTTCCGGGTGATTATCCAGCATATGGTTTAACGTCTCGATAAATTTCATAGCTTTTTTCACACCTTTCGCTTGTTATCGGTTTCAACCGCTGATCAATTGATCGGAATAGCGGGCCTCAAATCCGGTCCTGCTGTCCGCCATCCTGTAATGATTATCGTTTGCATGGTGATTTGGGGAAAACCGGCATTTGGAGCGATATCCACTTCAGCACCTTGTCGAATTCGTTTTTAAGTTCCCCAAGCGCCCTGCCGCGGTGGCTCACTCTGTTTTTTTCATCCGGCGGGATTTGCGCGAAGGTTTTACCCAGCGGCGGGTAATAGAATACAGGATCATAGCCGAATCCGTTTTTGCCGGCCGGCTTTTCGGTAATAATGCCTTCGCAGCGGCCCTCGTATGTCAAGGCCTGGCCGGTGGGAAGGGCGATGGATATCACGCATTCAAAAACTGCCCTGCGGTCGGTTTCGTTTTTCATTTTTTCAAGCAGCAAGCGGCAGCGCGCGTCGTCGTCGGCATCCGGTCCGCCGAACCTGGCCGAGTGAATGCCGGGCTTGCCGTTCAATGCAGCGACGCTCAGACCGGAGTCGTCCGCCAGGGCGGGGAAGCCCAGGATGCGGGCGGCAAAGCTGGCTTTTTTGTAGGCATTTTCTTCAAACGTGGCACCGTCTTCAGCCGCTTCCGGGATAGGGCCAAAATCGTTAAGATTCCGGATGTCAACAGGGTGGTTTTTTAAAATTTCCCGGATTTCAGAAGTTTTCCCGGGATTTCGGGTCGCAATGATTAGTGTTGTCGTTTCATCCATAAAGGACAGCGTTTTTTGATTTAGAATGTTGTATTTTTAAGTTATCGTTCCCCGCAGGAGCGGGAAACGATGGGCCCGTAGTTTATCGTTTCCCGCTCCCGCGGGGAACGCCCAATGGATCCGTGGTTTATCGTTTCCCGCTCCCGCGGGGAACGCCCCCTCGGTGCTCCCAACCATCTCCGCGTTCCCCGCAGGAGCGGGAAACGATAACTTACCATCTCCGCGTTCCCCGCAGGAGCGGGGAACGATAATTTATTCCCGCAGGAGCAGGAAACGATAATTTAAGGGAAACGATAATTTAAATTAATAAGCATAAAAAACAAATTTTCATAGCGGATTTCAAATTGATTGTAAACCAGTTTTTTCGAAAAGGGGGTTATGAGCGGCGTTCTGCGGACAAAGAAAAATCTTTACACGAAGAACGCCCCTGTTATATGACCAATTTTTGTTGGCATATTGCGACAGTGGGAAGGGTTTTGGGCATGATGCCGGGGGTAAAGTCAATACAGGCATAAAGGACGGATAATGCATAAATTACTTCAAGACAGGCTTGGCGAGGAGATGCTTTTGCTGGGCAACGAGGCCATTGCGCGGGGGGCGATCGAGGCGGGGGTGGCCTTTGCGTCCACTTATCCCGGCACCCCGTCATCTGAGATTTCATTTAATCTTTTCCAGGCGGCAAAAGAAAGCGACCTCTATTTCGAGTATTCCACCAATGAAAAAGTGGCCCTGGAGGTCGCCTCGGCCGCGGCGAATTGCGGTCTCAGAAGCATGTGCATCATGAAGCACGTGGGTGTCAACGTGGCGGCCGACGCCCTGATGACGCTGGCTTACGTGGGCGTCAAGGGCGGGCTTGTCATTGTTTCCGCGGACGATCCCTACATGTTTTCAAGCCAGAATGAGCAGGATAACCGTTACTATGGTAAACTTTCGGGGCTTCCGATTCTCGAACCGTCCACCATTGACGAGGCCAGGCAGGTGATCGGCGATGCATTCGATATTTCGGAAGACCTTGGCGTACCGGTGATCGTCCGGACCACGACCCGCATTAACCATTCCACCGGGCCGGTTGTTTTCGGCGACAAGCGGCCGCCGAAAACAACGGGGCATTTCGGGAAGGATCCCTTCAATCTTGTCACGGTGCCTGCGGTATCCAGAAATCTTCACATCAAATTGTTGAAAATAATCGAGCGTGCCGAAGCGCTCGCGTGCCGTTCAAAATACAATTTTATCACGGGGGACGGCCCTTTGGGCGTGATTGCCAACGGTGTCAGCTTTAATTACGTCAAAGATGCGGTGCGAGATCTGAAAGCGGATGATCGGGTTCGGATATTGCGCGTTGGATTCTCCCATCCGATGCCGGGCGATCTTGTGAAGCGCTTTCTTGCCGGCTGCGAAAAAGTGCTGGTCGTGGAAGAAGGGGAGCCGTACATGGAGGAAGCGGTAAAGGCCTTTGCCCAGGAAACCGGGTTCACAAATCCGATTGGGGGAAAAGCCGACGACCTTTTTACCCGCTTGTTTGAATTCGACCCGGCCATGGTGCGTGAAAAAATCGCCGCGTATTTCGGTATTCCCTTTGAGGCGGCCATAAAACCGGATCTTGCCGATATTCCGGCGCTTCCCCAGCGCCCGCCGAACCTTTGCCCGGGCTGCTCTCACAGGGCGGTTTTTTATGCGGTAAACAAGGTGACCGAGGGGATGGAAACGATCAAGCCCACGGATATCGGGTGCTATACCCTGGGTTTTCTCCCCCCTCTCTCGTCGGGTGACTTTCTGATCTGCATGGGGTCATCGACCGGAACAGCAGGCGGTTTTTCAAAAGCCTCAAACCAGAAAGTGATTTCCTATATCGGGGATTCGACGTTTTTCCATTCGGGAATTCCGGGGCTTATAAACGCCGTATTCAACAACCACAACATGACGCTGGTCATCCTGGACAACCGGACCACGGCCATGACCGGGCATCAGCCGCATC